>NZ_JBQPTH010000023.1:0-36544 GCF_052220245.1 Geobacillus sp. BK01 | reverse complement strand
AATGCGGCCATCAATATCAAACATGAGGGCATGAAACGATTAGCGATAGTCTAACTTGTCCTCGAACCGTGGGGCACACGGGGATCGCTCGGTCAACTTCCCATCATGAGATGGGATTACCCGAGAAGCCCCCACCTCTAAGCGAAGCGTAGGTGGTGGGAGTATGTCACACACGCATTTATTCGATTTTGAAAAAGCAAGCCAATCAGCCGGCTGGATCAAAGAACTAAATGAAGAGCATACGCCTGAAACGGAACAATACGGCATCGCTTCCTTCGTCTACCGCCGAAAGCGGCCGTTTCATCCCGAACGGCTGATGAACTGGCTGGAAAACTGGCCGGTTGAAGTGGTGCGCGCGAAAGGCTTTGTTTGGCTTGCCCCTTGGAACGACTGGGGCATTCTCCTATCCCAGGCAGGGACATCGATCTCCATCCAAGCAGCAGGACGATGGATGGCTTCCTATCCGGAAGAGGACATTCAACAGCTGTTGCAAGAAGAGGAAACATGGGGAGAAAAGTGGGATGACACCTATGGCGACCGCTTGACCGAACTTGTGTTGATCGGCATCGATATGAACGCCGATGACATCGAGCGCTCGCTCGACGAATGTTTGCTGACGGATGAAGAGATGAAGGAAGATTGGACGCGGTTCCCGAATCCGTTCCCTTCTCTTCTTCCTTCATCCTAAAAAGTTGTTATTCATCGTTTTCAAATCGTAATGATTACGATATAATAAAAGCGCCCATCTTCATTCCAGAAAGGAGTCGACCATGAGAGCTGCGTCCATCTTTCTATCCTTGCTTTTAGCGGCCAGCGCCTTGCTATATGGTTGTCAATCGAAACCGGAGGCAAACAAAACCGGGACATCAAATGATCGCCTGACGATTTACACGACCGTCTATCCGTTGGAAGACTTCACGAAAAAGATCGGCGGCGATCTCGTTGACGTGAAAAGCATTTATCCGCCCGGCGCGGAAGCCCATACGTTTGAACCGACGACGAAAACGATCGAGCAAATCGCCGGGGCGGATGCGTTCCTTTACATCGGCCACGGGATGGAGCCGTTCGCCGAAAAGCTGAAGGAAACATTAAAAAATGAGCATGTCCAATTTCTTGCGGCCACAAACGGCATCGAATTGCTTGAATCAAACCACGAAGAGGGGCATGAGGAAGAGCACCAAGACGAACACGGGGAAGAACATGGGCATGACCATGGAGACAAAGACCCGCACGTCTGGCTCGACCCGATCCGCTCGATTGCAGTCGCCGAGAACATCCGCGACTTGCTCGTTGAACTGAACCCTGAAAAAAAGGAACGGTTCAATCAAAACTTTGCGGCGTTAAAGGCCAAACTCGAGCGCCTTGACGGGCAGTTCCGTTCCGTCATCGAAAAAGCGCCCAAAAAAGAGATGCTCGTCGCCCACGCCGCCTACGGCTATTGGGAAGACCGCTACGGCCTCCATCAGCTGAGCGTCTCCGGGCTGTCGCCGACGAACGAGCCGTCGCAAAAAGAGCTGGCCGCGCTCATCGATTTGGCGAAACGCCACGACATCCGCTACGTTCTCTTTGAACGCAACACACCGGCGAAAATCGCCGAAACGGTTCAGCGCGAAATCGGCGCCAAAGCGCTGTATTTGCACAATCTTGAAACGCTGACCGATGACGACAAAAAACAGGGCCGCGATTACTTCAATTTGATGGAAGAAAATCTAAAGACGATCCAACAGGCGCTCCGTTAGCCTCCCTTGTCCCCGCTGCCAAGGCGGGGCTTTTTTTTGTCGCATTTTTTGCCAACACTTTATTTTTTTCTGTTGGTGCTCCAAAAGACGGAGGGCGAATATAATGTACCATTGTTTTAAAAATTTCTAAAAAACGGGGTGGAATATGTGCGCAAACGAGCGATGATCACGCTCCCGATCACCATTATTTTGGCCGTATGCATCGCCGCTTCCTTCTTTTTGCTGAACACCAAACCGGACACGTCCCATATCTCAAGAGCACAAAAGCTGGCCGAGTACACGAAGCCGGCCGTCGTCCGCATCGTCGATTATGCGATTGTCGAGTGGGAATTTGCCAACTATGATCCGGATGTCGAGGCATACCTAGAGCAGCTTGATTACCAGACGGTGATTGGCGCATCCGGCTCAGGGGCGATCATTAGTTCCAACGGCTACATTGTCACGAACGCCCATGTCGTCGAGTATTCAAAAGCTGAAGAAATCGATATTGCCAACGCCGCTTTCGAGCAACTGGTGGCCGGGGTGGCCGAATACTTTGGCGTCGATTTTGACCTTGCCTACGATTACATGATCGAGTATACGTTTTACACAAAAGTGACGCGCGGCCTGAAAGTCATGTTGCCTGGCGGGGATGTGCTCGACGGGGAAATCAAAAGCTACGGAGCCCCGGTCAACCAAGGGAAGGACGTAGCGGTGTTGAAAGTTGAGGGCAAAAACTTGCCGACGCTGCCGCTTGGCAATTCGGACAACGTCCAAAACCAAGACGACATTTGGGTCATCGGCTATCCCGCAGCTGCGGAATCCGATTACCTTTCTCCCGATTCCTCTTTAGTCTCTTCGATGAACGCCGGCCACGTCTCGGCGACCTCGAAAAAGACCGAACAAGGAAGCCCAGTCATCCAACTTGACGCCGCCGCCACCCATGGAAACAGCGGGGGACCGGTCATCAACGAACGCGGGGAAATCATCGGTTTGCTCACCTTCCGCGGCGACACCGTCAACGGCCAAGAAGTGCAAGGGTTCAACTTTGCCGTTCCGGTCAATACGGTCAAAGAATTTGTCAAGCAAGCCGGCGCCGACCAAGGGCAAGGGGCGACGGACACCTTCTTCCGGGAAGGATTGACGCTCTATTGGGGCGGCTATTATAAAGATGCCCTGGCCAAATTTGAAGCGGTCGAACGCCTCTATCCGGGCCATTCGGAAATTAAACGGTTCATTACCGACAGCCAACAAAAAAGCGGGCAAAGCAAAATTCTTTGGTCGAATTATCAAACCGCCTTCTTCATTTTCGATGGCGTCGCTCTGTTGCTTATCATCGGACTGCTTCTGTTTACCTTTGTGCTTAAACCAAAACAGCCAAACAACGCTGCTGCTCCGGCCAACGGGCCGCCTATGACGTCGGCCGATTTGAACCGCGACAACAAAGCCGGCCGTCAGGATGTGCCATTGGCCTCGCAGCAGCCCCCCGACAGCGGGAAAAAAGACAGCCCATAACCTTCCTTGCTTATAAATATAATATTAAAAAATGGGACATTTATGACGATAAAACCGCAAAGAGTCGATAAAAAGATGTCCGCCCGGCATCAGGCGGACATCTTTTTTTCTTTCCCCCGGCCGCTGCTACTCGAGAGACCGCACGTAGGCGGCGATCGCGGCGATTTCCCCCGGCGTCAACGTTTGCACTTCCTTCGTCTCGTGCCGCCGAATCGCCTCTTCGATCGTGTGCGCGCTGCCGTCATGCAAATACGGCGCCGTCGCCCACACGCCGCGCAAGGTGGGCGTATCCCATTGCTTCGGCGTCCGCGGGTTGGCAAAATGGGCGCGGGCGTCGCCTTTGGAAGCGCGGTCTTTCGGGTTGGCCGTGCCGATGTCATGCAAATAGGCGGTGTTGGCGGTCGTCAAGTTTCCGTCCGGCCCGATGGCTTTGACGCTGTCGGTGAAATATTCGCCCCCGTGGCAGCCTAAACAATTGCTTTTGCCAGCAAACACGTTCCCCGCTCATCAACATAACGATTTTCCGCCGCCCTCCTCCCGCATCCGTTCAAGCAGAAATCCATTCAATGCGGCGGCCGCCCGTCCATAAAAAACAGCATTCCAGTTCATGTGGGCAAAATCCGACCGCCTCCCGGCATAAAGGCGGCACGTCTTCCTTGCAGCGCCGGATTTCGTCCTCTTCTTCCCGCCAGAGCAGGACGCGGACGCGGTCGCGGTAGACGATATACAACCGCGCATCTTCCCGTTCTTTTCCGTCAGCCAACAGCAGCGGGGTGTCCTCCCGTTCCTCCGGCCCAAAAAACTCGAGCAAATGGTCGGTCACCTTCGCCAACACAAGGCCGTAATGAAGCGGGGATGGGAACGCGGCCCGAAGCAGAAGCGGGCGGTGCCGCTCAATCGCCTTCAACAGCGAAAAAGCGGAGCGAAGCGGCGGGGCGGTTTCGCAATACGCCTCGACCACGCGGCGAAGAAACAGACCGACCGCACACGGCCAGGCGGGCAAGGCAGGATGACAGGCGACACTCATATTGGCCCCCCTTTTATGCATGTTTTTCCAACTGTTCAAGTACAGCATAAATGGAACTCCACGACCGCTTGACAAAATAAATGGGCTTGTCTTTGCTTTTCGCTTTCTCTTTCACCTTTTTCGCCAAGTTATGGTTAATGTAATCGATCATCACCAAGACGGCGGCCACATGTTCCGGAATGTCACGCTTCACCATATTCACCTTCCGCCCGTTCAGATGAATGATCTCACGAAACCCGGAATTCGCCAATTTATCGGTTATGTTGCCTAAATGATCCGCACCTACAACAAGCAGCGATGCCATACCGCCATCCTCCTTCATCATTTCTCTCTGCCTTTATTTTAATTGAGAATGATTCTCTATGTCAATGATAATGATATATATTTTCATTTAACAGATTTCTGAAAGAAGCCTTGCTTCTGACTGAACGGGAACGAGGCGGCGGCCGTTCACCTGTCTTTCGCACGTCCGCTTATAAATTTCGTCCTAACCGGCAAACTATTGGTGCAGGGGATTTCATCATGATAAGGGGGATGACCAATGGCAAAAGACGTTCTTTGCGAAGTGCGCAACTGCCATTATTGGGCGGATGGGAATCGCTGCAACGCTGATGCGATTTACGTCGTCAGCCATGCCGGGAACATGGCGTCCGATTCGTCAGAAACGGACTGCAAAACGTTTGTTCCTGCTGATGAAGCATAACGGTTCAGCGAATCAAGCGCTGCCCGGCTGACCGGGCGGCGCTTACATCGTTAGAGGGGGATGACGATGGACAAGCGCGCCAGCCTCATTAAGGCGTTCAAAGAGGAAATCAAGCGGGCCCGTCCGGCGTCCTACCCGGTCTGCATTGATTCCTTCACGAATTTATGGCAGTACGAGTTTGGTTCATTCGAGCAGTTGCCGCCCGATATTGAGCGGCTTGTCGCCTACCGGGCGGCTGAACTCGGATTGATGGACGATGATGGTTAAGGCAGGCATCAAGATGAAGCGAGCGCCCCGCTTAAAGGCGGGACGCTCGCTTTTCCGCTTCCGGGATCAACGTTTTCAGCTCGCGGCGCAACAGTTTTTGCGCCGCATTGCGCGGCAGTGCGTCGATGAAATAAATGCGCGCCGGCACTTTGTATTTGGCGAGCCGCTGGCGGCAAAATTGCTTTAGTTCGTCCTCATCGGCCGCCGCTCCTTGCTTTCGTTTTACAAACGCATACGGCACTTGCCCCCACGTTTCATCTTCCACACCGGTCACCCCGGCTTCTTCGACATCGGGATGTGACAACAGCACCGCTTCAATTTCAGCAGGGTAGACGTTCTCCCCGCCGGAAATGATGAGATCGGAGCGGCGGTCGAGCACGTACAAAAACCCCTCCTCATCGACATACCCAATGTCGCCGGTGTAAAACCAACCGTCGCGGAGCGCCCGCTCCGTCGCCTCGGGGCGGTGCAAGTATCCTTTCGTCACGTTCGGCCCTTTGACGACAATTTCCCCGGCTTCATACGGCGCGGCTTGTTTTCCGTCTTGCATGATGCATAGCTCGGCCGGAAAAAGCGGCTTGCCGGCGGAGCCGAGTTTCGTCAGGCTGTATTCAGGCGCCAACGTCACGATTTGCGACGACGTTTCCGTCATCCCGTACGTCTGGTATACCGGAATGCCTTTTTCCTTGCACGCCTCAAGCAGCGGCTGCGGCGCCGGCCCGCCGCCAAGCAGCATGCAGCGGAACGTATCCGGATAGCGCGCTTCCCCGAGCTCGGCCACCATCCGTTGCAGCATGGCGGCCACGACCGACATGATCGTCACCTGTCCGCTTATAATCAAGCCGTTCGCTTCCTTCGGGTCAAATGACGGCTGAATGTACATCGGCATGCCGTAAATGACGCTGCGCATGGCGATCGACAGGCCGCTGATGTGAAACAGCGGCACGGCCGCAAGCCAGCAGTCGCCTTCGTGCAACCCGAGATTGAGCGCCGAGCCGACCGCGCTCCACCAATGGTTGCCGTACGTTTGCAGCACGCCTTTCGGGGTGCCGGTCGTTCCCGATGTGTACATGATCGTCGCCGTCTCGTCCAACTCGACCGTTTCCTTGAGCGGAACGTCCGCTTCCAAAAGCGCCGCAAGCGCGCCTATCGTCACCACCCGTCCGTCGCCGCCGAAGCGGTCAGCCAAGCCATCATCAGCGATCACCAAACACGCGCCGCTGTCATCGAGCTGCCAGCCAAGCTCGTAGGGCGTGAGGCGCACGTTTTGCAGCAAGGCGCGGGCGCCGAGCAAAAACAAGGCATGGACGATTTCAATCATCTCGATGCGGTTTTTCATCAAAACGGCCACGATGTCGCCTTCCCGAACGCCCGCTGCGGCGAGGCGGCGCGCCCATGACGCCGACGCTTCGTACAGTTCGGCAAACGTTTTTGTCCGCTCCCCGTCACGAACGGCCGTCCGCTCCGGGGTTAAAAACGCCCGCTGCTTCAGCCAGTTTGGCATTTTGGTCATGCATTCCCCTCCTTTCGGCCGTTTGGCGTGCCGGCCCATCACGCGCGGCGCCGCCGTCCCCAACGGGCGGCACGGCGTTCCTTAGGTCGGTCGCCGTTCCCGGCAAAAAACGCCATCCGCCACGGAAACGCCCCCGTTCCGGCGGTGCAAACACGGCGCGGAGGTTCGCCCCGCCGGCGGCAAGATGCGAAAAAGCAGCTTGATGCGGCATCAAGCTGCTTTTCCGTTCTCACGGAAAACGCGGGAACTGGCCGAAATCCGGCTTCCGTTTTTCCTTAAACGCCCGCATTCCTTCTTTCGCTTCTTCCGTCGTATAGAAAAGAAGCGTCGCATCGCCGGCGAGCTGCTGAATGCCGGCCAAGCCGTCGGAATCGGCGTTGAACGCCGCTTTTAAGAAGCGAATGGCGGTCGGGCTTTTCTCCAAAATTTCCTGCGCCCATTTGACCGTTTCTTCCTCGAGCTGTTCAAGCGGCACGACTTTGTTCACAAGCCCCATCTCGAGCGCTTCTTGGGCGTTGTACTGGCGGCACAAATACCAAATTTCCCGCGCCTTTTTATGGCCGACGATGCGCGCCAAATAGCCGGCGCCGTAACCGCCGTCAAAGCTGCCGACTTTCGGCCCCGTTTGGCCGAAGATGGCGTTGTCGGCCGCAATCGTCAAGTCGCAGACGACATGGAGCACATGGCCGCCGCCGATGGCGTAGCCGGCGACCATCGCGATGACCGGCTTCGGGATGACGCGGATGAGCCGCTGCAAATCGAGCACGTTGAGGCGCGGAATTTCGTCTTCGCCGACATAACCGCCATGGCCGCGCACTTTTTGATCCCCGCCCGAGCAAAACGCCTTGCCGCCTGCACCGGTCAAAATGATGACGCCGATGTTCGAATCGTCGCGCGCCCGCGCGAACGCATCAATCATTTCCGTTACCGTTTTCGGACGAAACGCATTATGTACTTCCGGGCGGTTGATCGTAATTTTGGCGATGCCGTTGTACGTTTCGTAAATAATATCCTCATAATCGTACTCTTTCACCCATTCAAACGGCATTTACACTTCCCCCTTTTTAATGAATTCACTTACTATTTTAGCAAAAATGCCGGGTTGTTCCACATGAATTGCATGTCCGGCGTCTTCGACACAGACAAGCTCGCTGTTTGCCAGCCGTGCATGCATATCGGCAGCGATGCGGCAAAATTTATCATCGTGCTTCCCGCACAAAAGAAGCACAGGCATGGCCAGTTCGCCAAGCCGCTCCCACCATGACGGCTGCATGCCGGTCCCCATCCCGCGCAAGCTGTTGGCCAGTCCTTGTTCCGTATGGCGAAGCCGCTCGCGGCGAATGGCCTCCCGCACCGGCTTCGGGAGCCGCTTTTGCGTCGCAAAAAGTGGAAGCTGCTCCCAATCATCGACAAAGGCGCGGACGCCATCCCGCTCGATCCGCTGCGCAAGCGCCTCATCCGCTTCCCGCCGGGCGCGCCGCTCCGCTTCCGTCTTCAGCCCCGGCGAACTGCTCTCAAGCACTAAGCGGCGGACGCGGTGCGGATGCCATATAGCAAAGCTCAAGGCGAGCCGCCCGCCCATCGAATAGCCGAGCACGTTCGCCTTTTCGATGCCCACGTTATCAAGAAGCGCCGCCAAGTCGGCCGCCGCCTGCTCCATCCGATACCGATCCGCACTCTTTGGCGCTTCTGTCCGCCCGTGCCCGGGCAAATCAACCGCGATCAGACGGAACTCCGGCCAAGACGGAACGAGCGGCGCCCATGTGTCCGCGCTGCCGGTAAACCCGTGCAGCAATAAGAGCGGCTCCCCTTCCCCATATTGTTTCACATGGTAACGAATCCCATTCACTTCCATCGTTCTTCCGTTCCTTTTTGTTCGAGAACTGCTGCGATTTCCTGGGAAACACGTTCCCACAAAAAACGATGCATTTGGACATTTTCCGCGCGCGACGTGCGCACTTCGATGACATTCAGTCCGCCTTTGTCGAGCGATTCGACGACACAGCGGCGAAATTCATCCCATGTGCGCGGTGCCGCATAACGGCCGCCGTACATCTCGACCGCATGGGAAAACGACAAATCGGTCGGCGTGCCAAACAGCGTCTCAAACGGCCCTTCATGGCGCGCCTGCGGCAAAAAGGAGAAAATGCCGCCGCCGTTATTGTTCAGCAATACGATCGTCGCCTGCAGCCCGTGCATCTTGGCCGCCAACAAGCCGTTTAAGTCATGGTAAAACGACAAATCACCGATGACAAGCACGAGCGGACGGGCCGCAGTGCTAGCGCCCAACGCGCTTGAGACGACGCCGTCAATGCCGTTGGCGCCGCGGTTGGCGAGAACGCGAAGCGGCTTGTCCGTCGACCAGAAAAACGTATCCGCATCGCGGATCGGCATGCTGTTGCCAACAAACAACGATGCACCCGGCGGCAGCAATTCCGCCAGTTCGACGAACACGGTTCCTTCAAACCATTCGTCTTTTGGCAAGTGCTGCCGCAGCAACGTGCGGGCGATGTCGTTGATCTCGCGCCATGTCATCGACCAGGCGCTCTCCTTTCGCTTCGGCTCGGCGGTGTCAAGCAGTTGCCGGCACAGCGCCGTTTCATCGCTTTGAACAATGGAAGCAGCCGACAGCGTCGGGTCGAGCCAGCCGCCGTCATCGACGACGATTTGGCGGATCGAGCGATGCCGCTTCAGCCATAACAGGAGCGGCTTGGACACCGGCATGGCGCCAAACCGGAGCACGACATCGGGCACGAGCTTGGACGCGATCGCTTCGTCTTTTAAAATGGCGTCATAGCTGTCGATCACATATGTTTTGTCATGCGAACCGGCGCGCAGCTGTGACAGCGGATCAGCCAAAATTGGAAAATCAAGCGCCCGCGCAAGCGCGGTGACCGCTTCGGCAAAGCCGGGCTGGTCAAGCGGTCCGCACACAATCAGCCCCCGTTTGGCTGCGGCCAGCTCTTCATAAAGGGCGGCCGCGCTTTCATCGGAAACCGTCGGCCGGCCGTTCACAACGCGCGGCGCCCGTCTAAGCGCCCGCACGTGTTCCCAGACGTCATCGTTGATTTCCGGGACAAGCGGCTCGCGAAACGGCAAGTTGACATGCACCGGCCCGGCCGGCGCGGCGGCAGCCACCCCGGCCGCTCTTGCCGCCATCGCCTGCGCATAGCCAAGCATCTGATCCGTCTCTTCCGGGAGCGCTAAATCGACAAACCATTTTGCGTAGCGGCCGTATAAGTGCAATTGGTCAATCGCCTGCGGCGCGCCCATATCGCGCAGTTCGTGCGGCCGGTCGGCCGTCAGCACGACAAGCGGCACACGCGAATAGTGCGCCTCGACAACCGCCGGCAAATAATTGGCCGCCGCCGTGCCTGACGTGCACACTAACGCGACCGGCCGCTGTTTCGCTTTCGCCATGCCAAGGGCAAAAAACGCGGCCGACCGCTCATCGATGTGGACGGAAAAACGGAGGCCGCGATGCTTTGCCATGGCCATCGCGAGCGGCGTTGAACGCGAGCCAGGGCTGATGACGGCTTCTGTCACCCCCGCTTGCACAAGCCCGTCGACAAAAGCGGCCACATAACATGACAGCGCGTCAGTCATCGTTCATCACTCCTAAGGCTGATAACATCGGGGCCATTTTCACGTTCGTCTCCTCGTACTCGCTTTCCGGACTCGAGTGCGCGACAATGCCGCAGCCGGCAAAAAGCGTCGCCTTGTCCCCGTCAAGCAGGCCGGAACGGATCGCGACCGCCCATTCCCCGTTGCCGTCGCCGTCCACCCAGCCGATCGGGGCGGCGTACCACCCGCGGTCAAGCGGCTCAAGAGCGCGGATCGCTTCCATCGCCCGTTCGCGCGGCGTCCCGCCGAGCGCCGGCGTCGGGTGCATCATTTCCACGAGGTGCAGCACCGATGGCTCCCGGCAGCCGCGGCCGACAACCGGTGTGCACAAATGTTGGATATGCGGCAGCTTGAGAAGCTGCGGCCCGTCCGGCATCTCCACCGTCTCACAAACGGACGAAAACAAGCGGCGGATCATGTGCACGACGAATTGATGCTCCTCGCGGTTTTTCGAATCGGCTTGCAGCCAGGCGCCAAGCTGCTCATCTTCCCCGGCGGTTCTCCCGCGGCGCGCGGAACCGGCCAGGCAAACCGAGCGGCACGCTTCCCCTTCTTTTTGAACAAGCTGCTCCGGCGAAGCGCCAATAAAACAGCGGCCATCTTGTTCAAACGCAAAAAGGTACGCAAACGGCTGCTGCTCGCGAAGCCGCGTCAGCACAAAAGCGGCGTCCATTTTTCCGCTGAACCTCAACCGCCGGGCGCGGGCGAGGACTACTTTATCCAGCGCGCCGGCGCGAATCGAGGTGATCGCTTCTCGCACCGCGGCGAGCCACCGCTCTTTTTCTTCCTCTTCATCCGCGACGAGCGCCGGAAGCGCCGCCGAAAACGGCGCCGGCTCCCCGACCCGTCCAAGCAGCCGCCCGATCCGCTCTATTTCCCGTTCTCCGCCGCCGGCTGGCAGCGTGACCGTCAGCTGCGCCCGCCCGTTTCTGACCGAGAGAAGCACGACCGGCGCGATCAATTTTCCGGCCGGAAAGCCGCGCCATACGGATGTGCGCGGCCGATGCGGGTCAAAAGAAAACCCGCCAAACAGCAGCGGCGGCATATCGGCTTCACCGTGCCGTTCGACTTGTCCGGCCCATCGTTGGCGCTCTTGCTCGACATAATGAAACCGCCCGCCTTTTTCCTCTGTTTCCACTGCATAGGCCGAGCCAAGGCCGACCAGAATGGTGCCGCCGCTCCGGTCAGACCAAAAAAACCGCTCCCGAAATCCGCAAGCCGGCCCTTGCATAAAAAAAGAAACCGGATCGATGTCTTCCAACGGTTCCGTCCAGCTGACAAACGGCCGCGCGGCACTCGCCGCCAGCCTTTGCAGTTGTTGTTGGATTTTATGTTGAAATACAATCGCCACGACCCTCACGCTTTCTTTCGTAAGATTCCTTCTCCCTCCCCTACTTTTCATTATATATAATAGGAAATCATTTATCTATCGGAAAGGGTTGACACACTTTAAACGTTTTCCTACACTTATTTTGAACGTAAATGAACTATATTTTCATGAAATTAAGGGGAAATAGACATGCAACCATCTACACATATCGACCATCGGCCGCCGGCCCGCCGCGACTGGCGCGTCTTTTGGCGGCTGACACGGCCGCATACGCTGACGGCGGCGTTTGTGCCGGTATGCGTCGGCACAGTGTTGGCGCTTGGCGAAACGGCGGTCCGCTTCTCGCTCTTTGCGGCGATGTTGGTCGCTTCGCTGCTCATTCAGGCTGCGACGAACATGTTTAACGAATATTACGACTACAAGCGCGGCCTCGATTCGCCGGAATCGGTCGGCATCGGCGGCGCCATCGTCCGCGATGGCCTCGAACCGAGAACCGTGTTGGCGCTGGCGTTCGGCTGTTTTGGGGCGGCGATGCTGATCGGCGTTTACATTTGCATGCAAAGCAGCTGGTGGCTTGCGGTCATCGGGATCGTTTGTATGGCGGCCGGCTACTTTTACACCGGCGGGCCCGTTCCGATCGCCTACACGCCGTTCGGCGAGCTTGCCGCCGGGTTTTTCATGGGATTTATGATCATCCTGATTTCATTTTTCGTCCAAACGGGCCATGTGAGCGCGAAAGCGGCATTGGTGGCGGTTCCGGTCGCCATTTTAGTCGGCGCCATTTTGCTCGCCAATAATATCCGCGATCTCGACGGCGACCGTGAAAAAGGAAGAAAAACGCTCGCCATTTTAGTCGGGCGCGGCTGGGCGATTCGCGTGCTCGCCATGATGTTTGCCGTCTCGTTTCTTTGGATTGTGGCGCTCGTTTTGTTTGGCACCGTGCCGTTTTGGACGCTGCTTGCCCTGCTGAGCGCGCCAAAAGCGGTGGCAGCGGCGCGCGGATTTATCGGCAAAACGAAACCGGCCGAGATGATGCCGGCGATGAAAGCAACCGCCCAAACGAATACACAGTTTGGCTTTTTGCTCGCCATCGGCTTGCTTGTCGGCCAATGGCTGTAAACACGGTCGAAACGGCCGTGTTTTTTTTTTGATTTTCGCCCATACTACACCATATAGACTCCTGCGGCGAACCATTCGCCGCCGACGGAAGGGGGAAACGATCCCTCTGTTTGAAAGGCTCCAAACATTTTCAAGTTCGAATACATGCAAGACAGACGCTGCAAGGAAGGGGTTGCAACCGATGTTGACGAACGAACAACTCGCCGCCTTCCGCTCCACATTGCTCGAGATGAAGCGGGACATTGAAGAACGGCTGACACAAAACGACCATTTCGGCATGACGCGCAGCCACGCCCATGATGGGGTCGGCGAACTGGCCAGTTACGACAACCACCCCGCCGATGAGGCGACCGAACTGTATGAGCGGGAAAAAGATTTGGCGTTGGATGACCATACGGAGCGCGAATTTCACGAGATTGAACGGGCGCTTAAAGCCATTGACGAAGGCACGTACGGGATTTGCCGCACATGCGGCCAGCCGATTCCGTACGAGCGGCTCGAGGCGCTGCCGACGACGCTTTATTGCCGGGAACACAGCCCGGACCAAACCGTTTCGCAAAAACGTCCACTCGAAGAAGGGGTGCTCATGCCGCCGTTTGGCAAATTCGATTTTGACGACCGCGACGAATCGGTCGCCTATGACGCCGAGGACGCCTGGCAGGAAGTCGCCCGCTACGGCTCATCGGACACACCTTCCGATCTTGGCAAAAATGTTGACTATTACGGGGAAGTGTACGCTGAATCGGAAGAGAACGTCGGCTATGTTGAAGACTTGGAAAATTTCGCGGCGGTCGACTTGTATGGGAACGATGTGCACGTCTACCCGACGCGGAAGCACGAATGGCTCGAAAACATCTTAGATGATGAGGGCATCATGTCCAACATCGGTGACTTGCCGGCGTATGAAAAAGACCCGTATACGGTAAAAGGAAGCCACCGCCGCTACGATGAACGCCCGACCCAACAAAGCTTCGGAGAACGCAATCCGTAAACAAGGCCATCCGTGTGATGGCCTTTTTGAAACGGGGAAGGGGCGTTTCCGAAAAAGGCGCCCATGAAAGACGGGGGAAAGCAAACACGCATGCGGTCCAAGGGCGGATGGACAACAGGGGCGCCGCCGGTTCCAAGGGCGGCTCGAAAACCGGCAAAGGGAAGCAGGACGGCTTTTGAACGAACGAGCGTTTGAACTGGCAAGGACGCGTGTTCCGATGCCGCTTCCAACACAATGAACACATCGTTTTCCAATGTTTTTTGAACGAACGCATCGTTTTCCATGATTTTTGAAACGGCACAAGGACGTGTTCCGTAGTACATAACGGAATGTTGTGAAATCTTGGACGGAGGCGAAACGATGAACGCACACGAAATTGATTACCAGCTGTACGGCGATGACATGCAGTTTGTCGAGATTGAACTCGACCCGCGCGAAAGCGTCATTGCGGAAGCAGGCGGCATGATGATGATGGATGACGGCATTACCATGGAGACGGTGTTCGGCGACGGCTCCTCGGCTGGAAGAGGGCTGCTCGGCCGCCTCGTCGGCGCCGGGAAACGGCTGCTCACCGGGGAAAGTTTGTTTATGACCGTGTTCACAAACCAAGGAAGCGACAAGCGCCGCGTCGCCTTTGCCGCCCCGTATCCGGGAAAAATTATCCCGGTCGATTTGAGCCAACTGGGCGGGAAGCTCATCTGCCAAAAGGACTCGTTTTTATGCGCCGCCAAAGGGGTTTCCGTCGGCATCGAATTTCAACGCAAGCTCGGCGCCGGCTTTTTCGGCGGCGAAGGGTTTATTATGCAAAAGTTGGAAGGCGACGGGCTCGCCTTTTTGCACGCCGGCGGGACGATCCACCGCCGCGAACTGCAGCCGGGGGAAAAGCTGCGCATTGACACCGGCTGTCTTGTCGCCATGACGAAAGACGTCGACTACGACATCGAATACGTCGGCAACATCAAAACCGCCTTTTTCGGCGGCGAAGGGCTGTTTTTGGCGACCGTCACCGGCCCCGGGGCGGTGTGGGTGCAGTCGCTCCCGTTCAGCCGGCTCGCTGACCGCGTGCTCGCCGCCGCTCCGGGCGGCGGCGGACGATCGGTCGGCGAAGGCAGCATCCTTGGCGGCATCGGCGATTGGCTAGATGGCGACGGCTGAAACGAAATCAGGCGTTCGGGCAGAATGCCTGTCGGTTCACACGAAACGAAACGGGGCGTTCGGGCAGAATGCCGGCTGTTCCGCCAACGCAAAACGGGGCGTTCGGGCAGAATGCCGGCTGTTCCGCCAACGCAAAACGGGGCGCTCGGGCAGAATGCCGGCTGTTCCGCCAACGCGAAACGGGCCGCTCGGGCAGAATGCCGGCTGTTCCGCCAACGCGAAACGGGCCGCTCGGGCAGAATGCCGGCCGGTTCCGCCAACGCGAAACGGGGCGTTCGGGCAGAACGTCGGCTGTTCCGCCAACGCGAAACGGGGCGTTCCAACAGGACGCCCCGTTTTGTTCATGCCGTTTCCGCTGCGGCCCGGCGACGGTCATACATCCGACCTCTTCCCTTGCAAGCCGCCGCTCCTTGGCCGCCGTTTTGCCTCCGCACAAGAAACCGTCCTAAGCCCGCGTTTGGCGACGATGGAATCGATCGTTCCAACCGGTTCGGCCGGGAACGATTCATCATGCCAAAGCCGAATTCGTGATGACGGGCGGCCGGTCGTTTCCGCCGCCGAGATGATTCAAAGCGGCCGCACTCGTCTTTAGGGCCGCCTGTTCGCCGCCGGGCTTTACATCGACGGCGAAATGCCCCAAATGTCCACCGCATACTCGGCGATCGTCCGGTCGCTGGCAAAGTAGCCGGAGTGGGCGATGTTGACGGCGCTCATCCGCCACCAGCGCGCCGGATCGCGATAGGCGTCTTCCACCCGTTCGTGCGCTTCGGCGTAGGCGGCAAAGTCGCGCAGCACAAAATATTCATCGTTTTGCGTCAAAAGCGAATCGTAAATCGGTTCAAAGTAATCGCCGGCATCCGGGAAAAAGCCGTTGACAAGCTGGTCGACGACTTGCTTGATCCGCTTGTCGTGATGGTAATATTCATGCGCCCGGTAGCCGCCGTGCTCATAGTAGTTGAGCACTTCCTCGGCCGTCAGCCCGAACAAAAACATGTTTTCGTTCCCGACCGCCTCGGCGATTTCAACGTTCGCCCCATCAAGGGTGCCGAGCGTAAGGGCCCCGTTCATCATAAACTTCATATTGCCGGTGCCGGATGCTTCTTTGCTGGCGGTGGAAATTTGCTCGCTCACATCGGCGGCCGGGATGATCTCTTCGGCGAGCGACACGCGGTAGTTTTCCAAAAAAATGACTTTCAGCTGGTCATGGACTCGTTTATCGTTGTTCACCTTCTCGGCGACCGCATGGATGAGCTTAATGATCCGCTTGGCGTAATAGTAGCCCGGCGACGCTTTCGCCCCGAAGATAAACGTGTGCGGGTAAATCGAGAAGTGCGAATCCTCTTTCAGCCGATTGTACAAATGCATGATGTGCAGCACGTTCAACAGCTGCCGTTTGTAGGCGTGCAGCCGCTTCACTTGCACGTCGAAAATCGATGATTCATCTACAAGAATGCCCGTCTTTTCGTAAATGCGGGCGGCGAGCTTCGCTTTGCGCTGCCGCTTCACGGCGGCGAGCGCCCCTTGAAACGCCGGATCGGAAGCATGCGGCGCCAGCTCCATCAGCATTTCCGGCTCATGAATCCAGCGCGGGCCGATCGTGTCCGTAATCAACGCCGACAGCTCGGGGTTGGCTTTTAACAGCCAACGCCGGTGCGTCACGCCGTTCGTTTTATTGTTAAATTTATGCGGCGCCCATTCATAAAACAGGCGCATTTCCCGCTGTTTCAAAATGTCGGTATGCAGCTTTGCCACCCCGTTGACGCTATGGCTGCCGGCGATGGCGAGATGCGCCATTTTCACCATCCCGTGGGCGATGATGGCCATTTGTTCAATCCGCCCCCAATCGCCGGGGTAGCGTTCCCACAGCTCGCGGCAAAACCGTTCGTTGATCTCCTCGACGATCATATAAATGCGCGGCAAGAGCGGCCGGAACAAGTGGATCGGCCATTTCTCGAGCGCTTCTGACAACGTCGTATGGTTCGTATACGCGACCGTATGGGTTGTAATGTGCCACGCCTCTTCCCAGCTCATCCCTTCTTCATCGAGCAAAATGCGCATCAATTCCGGGATGGCGAGCACCGGGTGCGTGTCATTGACATGAATGGCGACATACTCATGAAGCCGGCGCAAATCCCCGTGTTGGCGGCGATGGGCTTGGACGATGCTGCCGAGGCTGGCGGCGACGAGAAAATATTGCTGCTTGAGCCGCAAAATTTTTCCCTCGTCATGTGTATCGTCCGGGTATAAAAATTCGGAAATGGCTTCCGTTTCCCGTTTGTATTGCATGACATCTTTATGAAGCGGGAACGTCTTCGCCGGTTCGGCGCTCCAAAGCCGGAGCGTATTGACCGTGTCCGTTCCGTAGCCGACAACCGGCATATCGTACGGCACCGCCATCACGTTTTCGCTGTCAACATGGCGGAACAGAAGGCGGCCGTTTTGCTCCGACACCTCCACCCGTCCCCAAAACCGGACTTCGACCGCCAGCTCTTCTTTGCGGACTTCCCACACGTTTCCGTGGCGCAGCCATTGCTCCGGCAGTTCAACTTGATAGCCGTCGACAATCTTTTGGTCAAACAGCCCGTGTTTGTAGCGGATGCCTTGTCCGTGCCCCGGCAAATTCAATGTCGCAAGCGAATCCAAAAAACAGGCGGCAAGCCGCCCAAGCCCGCCGTTGCCAAGCCCGGCGTCCGCCTCGCATTCCTCGACGTCTTCAAGCCGGATGCCGAGCTCGCGCAGCCCTTCCTCGACGACCGGACGGACACCGAGGTTTAACAAGTTGCTGCCGAGCAGGCGGCCCAATAAAAACTCAATCGACAAATAATACACTTGCTTCCGCCTTTGCGCCCGATTGCGCTCATTTGTCGCGATCCAATGACGGCTGATATGCTCACGCACCATATGGCCGAGCACATAGTAATGGTCGCGCGTCGTCGACTCCTCGAACTGTTTGCCGCACAACGTTTCGAGCTTTGTCACAAACGCGCGTTTAAACGTTTCTTTATCCGCAAACAAACGTTTGTTCCTCCTTTTTGATCAGCTGTGCATAGGCCTGTTTGTATTCTCTTGCCGACCGGCGCCAGCTGTAATCGCCGCGCATCGCCCGCTCTACGAGCCGTCCCCAAACGGATGGCCGGCGGTAAAACGACAGTGCCCGACGGATCGTATACAGCATGTCATGGGCGTTAAAATTGGTAAAACTGAATCCATTCCCTTCTCCTGTTATCTCATTGTATGACTGCACCGTATCGTTTAGTCCCCCGGTCTCCCGGACGATCGGGATCGTGCCATACCTTAGGGCGATCATTTGGCTTAGTCCGCACGGCTCAAACAGCGACGGCATTAAAAACAGATCGGCCCCGGCGTAGATTTGGTGGGCGAGCGGTTCATGAAAACCGATATACACTCCGACCTTGTCGGGATACGCCGCCGCCATTTGCGAGAAAAACTGTTCAAACCGCCAATCCCCGGTGCCGAGCGCGACGAGCTGCATGTTTTCCTGCATGAGGTCATGAAAGACGCACGTCACCAAATCGAGCCCCTTTTGCGCCGTCATTCTTGTCACCATCGCCACGACCGGCACATCGTCCCGCTCCGGGAGGCCAAACTGCCGCTGCAAGGCGCGCTTGTTGCGCTGTTTTCGCTCCCGCGTATGTACGTCATACGTCGCCGCCAAAAACGGATCGGTTTCCGGATTGTAAAACTCGTCGTCAATGCCGTTTAAAATGCCGCGCAAATCGTCGCGCCGCGCCCGCAGCAAGCCGTCCAACCGCTCGCCGTAATAGGCGGTTTGAATCTCCTCTTTGTACGTCGGGCTCACCGTTGTGATCAAATCGGACGCGACAAGCGCCCCTTTCATAAAGCTGACGCTGCCGTAAAACTCAAGATGGTCGACGGTGAAATAGCGGTCATCCAAATTCAATAAATCTTCTAAAATGCCGCGCGGAAACAGCCCTTGAAACTGCAAGTTGTGAATCGTAAAGACGGTGCGCATATCGGCGTAAAACGGATCATGCCGGTATTGTTCCCGCAGCAAAAACGGCACCATGCCCGTGTGCCAGTCATGGCAGTGGAGGACATCGGGCTGAAATGGGATTTCCGGCAGCGCCTCGAGCACAGCCTGGCAAAAATAGGAAAACCGCTCGCCATCGTCATAATGGCCGTACAGCTGCGGCCGTTTGAAGTAATATTCATTGTCGATGAAGTAATAGATGACCCCGTCGTGCTCGAGCTCTTCCACGCCGACATATTGGCGGCGCCACCCGACCGGCACGATGAACTCCGCCACTTTGTTCATCTTCTCTTTCCATTCAGGGGCGATCGTTTCATATTTCGGCAACATCACGCGGGCATCAACGCCGAGCCGGCGCAGCTCTTTCGGCAGCGCGCCGGCGACATCGGCCAGTCCACCCGATTTGGCGAACGGAGCGCATTCGGAAACGGCAAAGAGCACGTTCATCGGCTGATCACCTCACCTTGCACCGTTCCTTTGCGGACGATAAACGGCTGTTCCGCTGTTCCTTTTAAAACAACGCCCGGTTCGACCTTGGCGTCTTTATCGATAATGACGCCATCAAGGACACAGCCGTCGCCGATTTGGCATTTTTGCATAATAATGCTGTTTTTCACGACCGCTCCTTTGCCGATTTTGACGGAGCGAAACAAGACGCTGTTTTCGACCGTCCCTTCGATCACGCAGCCGTTGGCAATCATCGAGCGCTTCACGTTCCCTTCCCGCCCGTATTTCGTCGGCGGCTCGTCTTTCACTTTCGTATAGATCGGCCGCTCCGGGGGGAAGAGCTGTTCCCAGACGTTCCGGTTCAACAGTTCCATGCTCGAACGGAAATATTGTTCGACCGAATCGATGACCGCCGCATATCCCGTATATTCATAATCGCAAATCGTCAGCGAATGGTGGTAATCGCGGACGATATCGACAATGCTATAGTAACCGCGGTGTTTGTAATCGGCGATCAAGTCAAGCAGCAGCGACGTTTCCAAAAAATACATCTCAAGCGGCCGTCCGCGGTGACGAATTTCCGTCACGTCGCAGCCGCGCTCGATATGACGCTCGAGCACCGCCGCAAAGTCGATGTTGCACACCGTATAGCCGTTCGCGATGACCGCATATTTTTGCCGGCTTCGCAAAAAATAGTCGATGTGCTGCTCAAAGTGGGCGAACGCCCCGACCCGGCGCTCGCCGGAAAACAATAAATCCGGCGACGGGAAGAAAAACAGCCCATCCCGCTTCCGGTTTAAATCCCAATTTTTCCCTGATCCCAAATGGTCCATGAGCGACCGGTATTGATATTTCGGGAAAATCGCGACACTTTCGATGCCGGAGTTGACCATGCTCGAGAGCACAAAGTCAATGAGCCGATACCGGCCGGCAAACGGCACGGCGGCGATCGACCGCTGCTCAATAAGCGGGGAGAGCGCCTCCATATACATCGTGGCATCAATGACGCCTAACATCGTCTTGTTGTTCATCACGCTTCATCCTTCCTCGCGGTTTCCTCATGATTCCATTGTGCAAGCCATTCGGCGGTCACGAGCACCACCTCGCCGTCCTCGTCCGGGCCAATCGAGGCATGCGGCGGGATGACGCAATCCGGCGTGACGATCGCCCGTTCGACATATGCTCCTGCGCTGACTTCCGCCCCCGGCATAATGACCGCTTCTTTCACGACCGCTCCTTTGCCGATGCGGACACCTTGAAACAGCACCGAGCGCTCGACCGTCCCTTCGACAACGCATCCTTCATTCACAAGCGAATCGGCCACTTCCGCCTCCGGCGCGATGTATTGCGGCGGCTGGTTCGGGTTGACAGAATAAATGCGCCATGAGCGGTCGAACAAGTCGAGCTCATTGTCTTCATCCAGCAAGTCCATGTTCGCTTCCCACAAACTTTTTACCGTGCCGACATCTTTCCAATAGCCTTGAAACGGATAGGCAAACAGCCGCTTGTTCTCACGGAGCAGAAGCGGAATGATGTCTTTGCCGAAATCGTGCGACGAATGCGGGTCAGCGTTGTCGATTTTCAAGTATTGTTTCAACAGCGGCCAATTGAAAATATAAATGCCCATCGACGCCAAATTGCTCTTCGGCTCCGCCGGTTTTTCGGCAAACTCGACAATTTTCATCTCCTCATCCATATTCATAATGCCAAACCGGCTCGCTTCATCCCATGGCACTTCAATGACGGAAATCGTCACATCGGCCCGCTTGGCGATATGATAGTCAAGCATGTGCTGGTAGTCCATTTTGTAAATATGGTCGCCGGACAGCACGAGCACGTAGTCCGGGTCGTACTGTTCGATATAATTCATATTTTGATAAATCGCGTTCGCGGTCCCTTCATACCATTTCACGCCGGACGAGACGGAATACGGCGGCAGGACGGTGACCCCGCCGTTTCGCCGGTCCAAATCCCACGCGCTTCCGATGCCGATGTACGAGTGAAGAAGGAGCGGCTGGTATTGCGTCAGCACCCCGACCGTATCGATGCCGGAATTCGTGCAGTTGCTCAACGTAAAATCAATGATCCGATACTTCCCGCCGAACGGCACGGCCGGTTTCGCGATGTTTTTCGTCAGCGAGCGAAGCCGGCTTCCTTGCCCGCCGGCCAATAACATGGCGATGCACGTCTTCTTCATTTTGCTTTCTCTCCCCTCGTTTTTGCACTGGCCGTAACACTGAAATGCCAAATGGCGGAATCGTCATGCGCACATGGTACGGCTTTCCGTGAAACGGTTCATTGAACGCCGGAAGCCGCTTCGAATTGACATGCCCTAATCCGCCAAAGTCCACCGCATCGCTGTTCAGCACTTCCCGATACGGCGTGAAAAGCGGCACGCCGACTTTGTAGTCATCATACGCCTGATTTGTGAAATTGCAAACAATGATCAACACGTCATCGTCTTTTTTCCCGCGGCGGATGAACGAGAAAATGCTTTGTTCGGCATTATGGACGTCAATCCATTCAAATCCTTGCGGGTCATGGTCGAGTTCGTAAAACGGCTTATACCGCTTATAGCAGGCGATGAGCTGTTTCATATACTCGTTCATCTTCCGGTGCAAGTCAAAGTCGAACAACACCCAATCGAGCTCTTCTTCAAACTTCCATTCGTCAAATTGGGCAAATTCGTTGCCCATAAACAACAGCTTTTTCCCGGGATGGGCCATCATGTAGCCGTACAGCAGCCGCAGCTGGGCGAACTTCTCGTCATACGCCCCCGGCATTTTGTTGAGCAGCGACTTTTTGCCGTGCACGACTTCATCGTGGGAAAACGGCAAAATGAAATTTTCTGAATACGTATAAAGGAGGGAAAACGTCACCTGGTTGTGCACATGCTTCCGCTCATGCGGCGGCGTTTCCATGTACTTCAACATGTCGTTCATCCAGCCCATGTTCCACTTGTAGTTAAAGCCAAGCCCCCCTTCATACGTCGGCGCCGTCACCCGCGGCCAGTCGGTCGAGTCTTCGGCAATCATGAGCACGTTCGGGTCGTGGGCAAACACCGTCTCGTTTAACTTGCGCAAAAACTCGACCGCATACGGATTTTCATACAACCGGTCGTTGTTCGGCCAATACAGCATGTTCGCGACCGCATCGACGCGGAATCCATCGACGTGGTAATACTCAAGCCAAAACAACGCATTGGAGATGAGAAAGCTGCGCACTTCCGGCTTGCCCAAGTCAAAATTGGCCGTCCCCCAGACGTAATTTTCGCGGTCTTTTTCGTTCGCATATTCATACGTCGGGGCGCCGTCAAACATGTACAGCCCGTGGGCGTCCTTGCAAAAATGCCCCGGCACCCAATCGACGATGACCCCAAGTCCCGCTTGATGGCAGCGGTCGATGAAATGCATGAGATCGTGCGGGGTGCCATAACGGCTCGTCGCCGCGTAATACCCGGTCCCTTGATAGCCCCACGAACGGTCGAGCGGGTGCTCAACAAGCGGAAGCAGCTCGATATGCGTAAACCCATGCTCGAGCACATACGGAATGAGTTCATCGGCCATCTCGCGGTACGTATAAACATGGCCATCCTTTTTCTTCCACGAACCGAAATGGAGCTCATAAATGACCATCGGTTGCTCATAAATCCGCTTCCGCCGCTTCTTCCGCTGCCAAGACTGATCGTTCCACTGGTATCCTTGCAGATCGTAGACAATCGAGGCGGTATGAGGACGCAATTCGGAGTAAAAGGCGTACGGGTCTGCTTTCAACAACACACGTCCATCCGGCGTGACGATCTCATACTTGTATAAATGCCCTTCCAAGTTTTCCGGGACAACGATCGTCCATACTCCTTCATCGTTCACTTTGGTGAGGCGGAATTTCGTCCCGTCCCAGCCGTTGAAGCTGCCGACCAGGCGCACATCGCGCGCGTGCGGCGCCCAGACGCAAAAGCGAGTGGCGGCTCTTCCGCCCTCATCGATCACATGGGCGCCAAACAGTTCGTAGCTTTTATACAAGCTGCCTTCATGAAACAAATACACTTCCAAATCCGTCGGATTCGCCGCAATCAAACCGTATCGCATCCTTTCCGAAGCAAGATGATGGCCACACAATATTCCTTATTCGCCAACGAAACACTTCATTCCTCGAAAAAGTTTTCTATATTTTTTGACAAACTTCATCATGAATGACCGTTCATGTCGAGAAATTCATTGCACACCGGCCGGTTCTTATATTATAATATATATAAATTAATAATAATTATAAAAAGAGGTGTGCTATGTCTCCTGTATCGTACGATTTCCATCATCTTCCACACGTGAAGGCGCAACGCCAATCGAAAAAAGCGCTTTGGATTACATTGGCGCTGACTGTTTTTTTCACTGTTGTCGAAATCATCGGCGGGGTGGTCTCGAACTCGCTCGCCTTATTGTCCGATTCGGCCCATATGGCGTCTGACGTGCTGGCGCTCAGCCTGAGCATGGTCGCCCTCTATATGGCGACACGCCCGCCGAACCGCCGCTTTACGTTCGGCTTTTTGCGGTTTGAAATCATTACATCGTTTTTGAACGGCCTCACCTTGGCGGTGATTGCAGTCTGGATCTTATGGGAAGGGATCGAGCGGTTTCTTCATCCCGAACCGATCCAATTCCGCCTTATGCTCGGAATCGCGGCGATCGGCCTTGTCGTCAACCTCGTCTTGACCATCGTTTTAAGCCGGAGCACAAAAGAAGAAGACAACTTAAACGTTCAAAGCGCCCTTTGGCATTTCATCGGCGACTTGATCAGCTCGATCGGCGTCATCGTATCCGCCCTGCTCATTTACTTCACCGGCTGGACGATCTTTGACCCGCTCATCAGTTTAGTGATCGCCGCCATCATTTTCACAGGCGGGGCGAAAATTATGCGCGAGTCGTACTTGATCTTAATGGAGGCCGTCCCGGAACAGTTCGACCTCGAACAAATCCGCGCCGACATCCGGAACATCGAAGGGGTCGAGGACGTGCATGACATGCATTTATGGGCCATCTCGACCGATCATTACTCGCTGTCCGCCCACGTGTTCATTGCCGAACACATCCAGCCGCTTTGCGTCATCTTGGCGGTCAATGAAATGCTGAAGGAAAAATACGGCATTGAGCATGCCACGATCCAAGTCGAACACGCCATGCTTCACGACCACGGAACCTATGGGAAGGCGTTTTTGGAGAAAAAAAAGCAGCCGCAATGACAAAGACCGCCCGTGCCGGATTGGCAAGGCGGTCTTTCGTCATTTTGCCGTCTATTGCGCTCGGCCGCTATGAAAAAACCAGCGCAGAACGCGGTTTGGCGCCACGCCCTGTGTTTCTTTCCATCATTGCAGCTGATACGTTTCTTCCCGCATCGTTCCAAGTTGTTCATACCGGATATGCCAAGACAACGCTTGTTCCAATACGTGCGGCGTATGGCCGCCGCGCTTGAGCGCTTCAGCGAAGTAATCGCGCAGCTGCGGACGGTAATCCGGATGGGCGCAATGTTCGATGATGAGCGGGGCGCGCTCGACAGGGGCGAGCCCGCGCAAATCGGCATATCCGTGTTCGGTGATGATGACATCGACATCATGCTCCGTATGGTCGACATGGGAGACGAACGGCACGATGCTCGAAATCGCCCCATGTTTGGCGCTCGATTTCGTCACAAAAATCGTCAGGCGCGCATGGCGGGCAAAGTCGCCCGAGCCGCCGATGCCGTTCATCATCTGGGTGCCGCGGACATGCGTCGAGTTCACATTTCCGTAAATATCGGCCTCAAGCGCCGTATTAATGGAAATCAAACCGAGGCGGCGGATCAGTTCAGGATGATTGGAAATCTCCTGCGGCCGCAGCACGAGTTTGCCCCGGTACGCTTCCAAGCTGTGGTACACTTGTTTCATCTTGTTTTCCGACAAGGTGATCGAACATCCCGAGGCGAACCGCACTTTCCCTGCATCAAGCAAATCGAACATCGCATCTTGCAGCACTTCCGAATACACTTCCAAGTCGCAAAATTCAGAATCCAACAAGCCGTAAAGAACCGCATTCGCGACAGAGCCGATCCCGGCCTGAATCGGCGCCAGCCGTTCGGACAGCCGCCCCGCTGCTACTTCGCGGCGAAGAAACTCGATCAAATGCTTGGCAATCGCCGCTGTTTCCGCATCCGGAGGCACAATCGTCGACGGTGAATCCGTTTGATTCGTCACGACAATTCCAGCGATTTTCTCCAGGTCAACGGGAATGCCGATCGTTCCGATCCGGTCGTCCACTTTCGTCAACGGAATCGGGGTGCGCTCCCCTTGCTTCCCGACTTCATAAATGTCATGAAACCCGTAAAGCGCTTTCGGTTGGGCGACGTTCAATTCGACAATGACCCGTCTTGCTTTTTCTACAAAAATCGACGAATTGCCGACAGACGTCGTCGGGATGATCATGCCGTCCTCCGTAATCGAAACCGCTTCCACAATAGCGTAATCAATCGGTTTCAGCACGCCGGAACGGACGAGTTCCGCCGTATGCGACAAATGCTGGTCGACAAACAGCAGCTCCCTTTCGTTAATTTTCCGGCGCATCGCGGCGTCAGCTTGAAACGGCAGCCGTTTCCGGACAATGCCTGCTTCCGCCATCATCTTGTCAATATCCGATCCGAGCGAAGCCCCTGTATAGACGTCGACTTTCAGCGGCTGCCGCTTGGCCCGTTCAATAAGCGCCGTCGGCACCGCTTTTGCGTCCCCCGCGCGGGTAAAACCGCTCAATCCGAGGGTCATGCCATCTTCAATCCATGAGGCGGCCGTTTCCGCCGTCACAATCCGCTCTCGTAATGCCCGATGGCCGATCCGTTCGAAAATGAATGGTTCCAAAGCGATTTCCCCCTTTTGTTTTTCCCTCATTATAGCGGCTCGCAGGGGGAAAATCATTCGAATTGGAGTAAAAGGGCTTTCTTTTGCGTCGAAGCAGCATTTTCCCTGCATCACGCAGAAAAACTTGCCGCTTCACAAAAATAACCGCCTGTATCGGCGGTGTCATCAAAAGCCGAGCCGTCTCCGGAAATGGCTGGCGTACGTTTGGCTGACCGGCACTTTGGAGCCGTCCTTCATCACAAGCAAAAACGTCGAGTGGGAATCCGGCTGAATTTCGGCGATGTACTCAACATTGACAATATACGACCGATGGCAGCGGATAAACCGGTCAGCCGGCAAAGAAAATTCCAATTCGGTCAAATTGTATTTATGATGGCCTTCGACGTGCATCGATTTGACGAACGTTTTCCGGTTTTGCGCTTCCAAATAAACAACCGCGTCAAACGGCACCGGAACCCAGCGGTCCATCGTCCGTATCGTCAAATACGACGTCGCCAAAAGCGGCTTTTTCGGCCAGACAGCTGTCACGCATCCTTTTGGCACCCCGTCTTCCAAAATCGGAACCGACACGCCGAAATACGGAACGCCAAACACCCGGCTGTCTTTTTGCTCTTCAATTTTCCGGCGGATCACCAACGCCTTGTAGGTGACCGAATCCGGTTTGATTTCATCACCTGGACG
The DNA here is from genome assembly GCF_052220245.1 of Geobacillus sp. BK01. NCBI lineage: Bacteria > Bacillati > Bacillota > Bacilli > Caryophanales > Anoxybacillaceae > Geobacillus > Geobacillus sp. BK01. The sequence goes on along the minus strand of NZ_JBQPTH010000023.1, from coordinate 9,565 downwards.
GATTTTCAAATCAATTTGCCGGCTCGGCTGGTAGTAAATGTACCGCCGGTCGTCGGAAATCACAAGCGATGCTTCAACGGGAAACCATTCATTCACAACTTGGCGAATGGCCGAAACAAGCAGCGAATCCATATCCCCCACCTCTTGCAAACCGTTCCATACTTTTATTTTCAGCCGCACCGCCGCGTTTGTCAAATGGCAAATCGTTTCGTTTCGCTGCCGTGGACAGCCGGTGAAAAACGAGTTTGGCGCCCCGTCTGGCCATGTCGGACCAGAAAGCCCCCCATCTGACAGCATTTCTCCAAAAGAACTGATCCGCCGGTTTTCGCTTTGATCGCCGCCGTTCGAGAAGGAATCGCCCGCTCTTTCGCGAATCCATATACATAACCGCCTTTCACGGCCGCCCCGCCAAACTGATCAAAAAGGAGGGTTCCGATGGAGATCGAGGTCATCTTGTCGTTTTTCGTCGTCGCCATATTGCTTACATTGGCGCCGGGTCCGGACATTTTATTCGTCATCGCCCAAAGCGTGTCGCAAGGCAAATGGGCGGGCATCGCCACCGCGCTCGGGCTTTGCACAGGGCTGCTTGTCCATATCAGCGCCGCCACGCTGGGCGTCTCGGCCGTCATGTACCAATCCGCCTTGGTGTTTGCCATCGTCAAGTACGCGGGCGCCGCGTATTTGCTGTACCTAGCCTGGCAGGCGTTCCGTGAACAAGACGAAGGCCTCGCCTTTGGGCGGCAGACGCCGATGGCATACGCCTCGCTGTACAAAAAAGGCATTGTCATGAACGTGCTCAACCCGAAAGTGTCGCTCTTCTTCTTGGCGCTCTTGCCGCAGTTTGTCGACGAAACAGCCGGCCATGTGCCGGGGCAGATGCTTCTATTAGGCGCCATCTTTCTCGTGCAGGCGCTCGTTGTCTTCACCTTGGTGAGCATCGGCGCGGAAAAGCTGCGCCAATGGCTCTCGGCCCACACCGCCATCACCAAGCGAATCCATTGGCTCAAAGGCGCCATCTTCGCGCTGATCGGCATTCAAATCGCCGTCAGCGAACGGTCGTAGCGGCAAGAAAAAAGAGGGCGGCTGCCCTCTTTTCTGCTCATCTCCACAACAGCGCCGCGCCTCCCAATATGAGAAGCAGGGAGAGGAACAGCACCCACGTTGACCAGAGATCGATCATTTCAAAAAACAAGGCTATTCTCCGCTCACGCCCCTCCTTCTTCTTGTATGCTTCCCCACTGCTGCTTAATGATCACGATCCCAAACGGAAACATCCCGATTCCCGCCACAAGGAGAATCACCGCTATTCCTTTGTCATCCGCCCCCATTCCTCCAACCAACCTCCTCACGAATCACCGCCCGCGCTTTCATTCGGATGAGAATCGTGCTTTCCGGCGCCGCCCGCCCTCGCTCACGACGCTTTCGTTTGCAGCAGCTTCACGCCAAGCCCGATAAACACGATCCCTGTCAGCCGATTCATCCAAAGCGCCGCTTTCGCATGTTGGCGCACCCGTTTCGTCGCCAGCGCGGCGACATAGACGACGCCAAGCCCCCACAGCGTGCTCGTCACCACGAACGAAACGCCGAGCAGCAGAAACGGAAGCGGACCGTACGGCTGAGCCGTTTCGATGAACTGCGGCAAAAACGAAAGGAAAAACAGCGCCACTTTCGGATTCATCACATTCGTTGTCACGCCTTGCCAATAAATCTTGTTCAGCTTCATCGGCGCCAACTCCCCCGACTCCGACGCGGGCGGCGCCGGCTGCCGCATCATTTTCACCCCAAGGTACACCAAATACGCCGCCCCGGCGATTTTAATCGCCGTAAACAATACAACCGACCGCTGCAAAACTATCGCCAAACCAAACGCCGCCAGCAGCGTATGAACGAGCACCCCCGTCGAGATGCCCAACACCGAATAAACGCCTGCTTTCCTCCCTTGCGCCACACTGCGGCCCATAATATACATCGTGTCCACGCCCGGAGTGGCATGCATCAAAATCGACGCAAGCAAATACATTCCGTAGCTGGTAATGCCTAACATCCTTCTCCCCCCTCATTGCGATGAGCGATCTGTTCCGAAAAGATCATGTATACTTTACATTATCGTCTCCACCCGCATGGTTTTCAATATGTATATTGACCATTTTCCTAGTTTTTGAGGACAGAACCCGCCTGACAGCCTCAAAGGTTTGCAGTCTGCCGGAAACGGAAGTTCCTCCCTATCTTTTTGAAAATGGTGTCAGACCACCTTTTCCATCCAGCCCGACACCTTCGAAACAGATTACCCGCCCGCTGAAAGACCGGCGAAAACCTATGGATTCCCCGGATTGGCGGGAAATCGCAAGGAGAGGAAAGGACGGCGCCGCAAGGATTTTCCGTTTGCGAAACAGCGCGAAAAGCCGCATCTCCCTGACATCTCCCTTCCTTCCCAACACGCAAAAATCTCTTGTCCCTCCTCAAGTGATTTGTGCTAAAATGGGAATTGGACGTCCCCACACTGCTGCACATATCCCCACTGATCATTGAATCCTTTGACCAAGCCCTGCATCGACGAGATCCAGACGCGCTGGCAACGTAGAAAGAGCCTTGGAGAGTGAGCCCGAATCACCGCCAGTTAACAAAGGGAAAGGAGATCCATATGGAAGCACTCTTGAACCAAATTTTGAGCCGCCTCGATCAATTGCACACAAACGTCGGCGCCTTGACATCCGACGTCAATGACATCAAAGCGAACATGGCCACCAAAGACGAGCTCGCTGCACTCCGATCCAAAGTAAACGAAATCGAGGCGAACATGGCCACCAAAGACGAACTCGCTGCACTCCGCTCCAAAGTAAACGACATCGAAACGAACATGGCCACCAAGGACGAGCTCGCCGAACTCCGATCCAAAGTGGACGACATCGAGGCGAACATGGCCACGAAAGATGAACTCGCTGAACTTCGCTCCACTGTGGACGAGCTCCAGTCCAAAGTAAGCGACATCGAAATGAACATGGCCACCAAAGACGAGCTCGCTGCACTCCGATCCAAAGTAAACGAAATCGAGGCGAACATGGCCACGAAAGATGAGCTCGCCGAACTTCGCTCCACTGTGGACGAGCTCCAGTCCAAGGTAAGCGACATTCAAGCGAACATGGCGACCAAAGAGGAACTGGCTGCACTCCAGTCCAACGTAAACGACATCCAAGCCAACATGGCGACCAAAGACGATCTTGTTCCTATCCGGCAAGCGGTCATGGAAATCAATCACATTGTCAAAAGGATCGAAGTCAACCAAGAGCGCCATGAGCACATTTTGGCCATCCTCTCCAAACGCTCAATCGAACATGAGGCATCCATCGCCAGCCTGCGGCACGCGCAATAATGGGACAAGGGGCGGGCGGTGCAGCCGCGCAAGAAAAACCATCCCTTTCAGACAAGGATCGTGGGGACGATCCCCTCACTCAGCAGCGTTTGGGCCTTGGCTGCGATGTCCATGAAAGCACGAAACCCCATCCGGTAGGGGACAAGCGCCTTCCCGGATGGGGCTCATGGAAACTGGCGATCGGTCTGTTGAAATAAGCCAAATTCATCCTCGCTTAGTTTAAAAGGAACGCATATTTTTTACCATACCCTTGACGAAAAAGCGGTTCATCCATTTTCGACTGTCGGAGGCAAGCCACAAACTTGTCTCCGTCACGCCTTGACGTGACGAAAGACCGAACAACCGCCTGCTTCACGGATCTATATATGGGTCTGAAAGCGGCGTTGTTCGGTCGCCCGACAGTCAATCAAATGCTTGGTAAAAGCTGCAAATGTTAAAGCTTCAAATTGCATCTATATGGCGCCACGGGTACATTCCTTTAGTGAAACAAGATTCCGACATAATGTGCGGATAGACGGCAAGTCAGCGGCCGTTCCCCCCGCTTTCGCTCAGCGTCCGAGCGTTGTTGGTGTTTTCGAATGGCCGGTTTTCGCTTCTTTCCGGGGCAGCAGCGCCAATTCATATTGAGCGAACCCGCTCGGCAACGTCGTCACATAGCGGATGCTGCCGTCTTGCGGCAAGTATTTTTGCGCTTCCGGCGACGATTCAAAGGAAACCGTCACCGGCGTTTTTCCTTTCACCGGCGCAAACCGCCAGTTGCCGTCCGCCGATGGGTTAATCGTTCCGTTTTCCCGAATGTAATCGATGATCACTTGCCGGTTCTCATCCGGGGCAGCCAAAATCGTGTTTTTCCCGTCCGGATTGATGAGCCGGTTCGTCGTCGCCCGATAGTTGTTCGTTGCGACAACAAACTCCATGTTCGGCGTCACTGGCTTGCCTTCGAATCTCAAGTTTTTAATCCGATTCGCTTTCGGGTTGATCACATTTTGGTTTTTGTCGTATTTCGCCGGCTCGGTGACATCGATCTCGTACGTCACCCCATCAATAATGTCGAAGTTGTATGTCGGGAAATCGTTGTTGACGAGCGGCTGAACGCCTGTCTTGTCCGGATCGATCTGGTTGAATTGCCCCGCCGACCACTCAAGCCATTCTTTCAACTCGGCTCCCGTAATTTTCAACGCATACACCGTGTTCGGATACAAGTACAAATCGGCGACGTTTTTAATGGCGATTTCCCCGGCCGGGATGTCGGTATAATAGCTCGCCCCTCCGCGTCCGCCGGCTTTGAACGGAGCGCCGGCCGACAGCACCGGAAGCCCTTCATATTTCGTCCCTTTCAACATTCTTTCGACATACCATTTTTGCGCATTTGTGACGATTTGCACCGACGGATCGTCTTTTACAAGCGCAAAATAGCTGTTGATCGGGCTCGTCGTTTTCCCAACCGGGCTGCGGACGTACTGAATCGTCGCTTCATGTTCCGCTTGGATCGCCTGTTCAACAGCCGGGTCGCTGTCAACGAGCGGCGTTTTCGTCGCCTTGTCATACACTGGACGGAGCTGGGCTTTCGCTTGCGTCACCTTCCATGTTCCGTCCACTTGCTCGACCGTCAAGTCGATCACCCCGAGCGTGTCGCCCCACGACCCCGGCATCGTCACTGGAACACCGTTCATCGTGCCCGTTTCATTGTTGATTCCGTTCCCGTCCGGAAAATCCGGCGCCGTTCCCGGAAGCGCCGGGAATTTTTTATGCTGGTGACCCGTCAACACGGCGTCGACTCCTGGAATTTGCGTCAAATAATATGATGCATTTTCCATATTCAGGCTGTTTCCGCCGGTCTCAACGCCCGAGTGCGACAGCACGACGATCAAATCGGCCCCTTCCGCTTTCATTCTCGGAATATACTTTTGCGCCGATTGCACGATGTCTTTCGCCACCACTTTCCCTTGCAAATTCGCTTTGTCCCAATCCATAATTTGCGGCGGCACAAAGCCGATGACGCCGATCTTCAGCGTATGTTTCTCCCCGTCCTCGTCAACGACTTCTTTCTCTAAAATTTGATAAGGCGTAAAATAGTTGACATCGTTATCCGGATTTTGGTCGTGGTCATCATGATATACGTTCGCATTCACGATCGGCAGCTTGGCGTCGTCATACACTTCATTGAGGAAATCCAAGCCATAGTTGAATTCATGGTTTCCGACCGTCGCCGCATCATACTTCAACAAATGCAACAGCTTCACCGCCGGATGCACTTCGCCGTCTTGCAGCGGCTTCACTTTGGCTACATAATCACCAAGCGGCGTTCCTTGAATCAAATCTCCATTGTCAAACAGAAGCGTATTCGGCTGTTCAGCGCGCGCCTGCTCGATCAAACGCGCTGTTTTCGACAATCCAAACTCATTCGTCGGACTGTCTTTGAAATAGTCATAGTTCACAAGATTCATATGTACGTCCGTCGTCTCCAAAATGCGCAGCTTGACGACATCTTGGTCCTCAGCACCCGCCGACGTCGACAGCAGCGACGAAGAGACGAGCCCAAGCGCCAACACTACACTCGCTGCCGCCTTGTTCCTCCGTTTTCCCAACACCCATCCCCTCCGAGTATGAAATGATTAGTATCGTCATTATCATATCATAATAGTTAAAAAGTTTTGAGAGGAAAAAGCAGCATAATTGACACTCCACACTTTTTTCGACAAGCGAAAGACCAGCTGAAGCTCGATGGGTACCGTGTTCGTCAGGTTCGAGCGGTGAAACGGTATTGGATTTTGATGCAGCTTGCTTATGTGTACAGTATAGTCGAGTCCAACCAGGATTTCTCTACGGGCTTGATCTTCCCCAAACGAAGAAAAGGCATCGTCTCGTCGAGTTTATTTACCATGCAGCGAAGCAAGATATTCCCATTGATGTTGTCAAAAAACAGCTCCATGTGGCATAAGGGATACCCTGTTTATCTCTTTTTACATGGTAATTATTGTTATGAAAATTGTTCATCTACAGTTTATTTAGTCTCCTACTACGCTGACACGCGCGACGGACTGCCGATCATCGGCGTATATGACGAACACCCGAATTGCTATTTCGTCTATGTCTATGGAGGCAACGGAGCCGTCTGCAGCATGGCGCTCGCCAAATGCCTGCGCGACTGGATCGGGGCCGGCCAAAGCGACAACGCCCAGCTCTACTTGCCGGACCGTCCGCTTGTCTCGGCGTTGTCTTCGTAATTCCTGTTCGGAATCCAACGAATTGTTTGGGCGCGTCATCGGCAAGCCGCTCCTCTTCCCAGCACACGGAGAGAGGGGCGGCTTTTGCTTCGCATGCGGCAAAACGCTTTTATTCATCTTTGATCCGAACGTCGAATTCCGTTCGTTCATGGGCGTCTTTGATTTGAATCGTCCAAGTGTCCGCTTGTTTGTCATAATGAACAGCCCGAATCACAGGAATCATCTGCTCGAGCCGACTCTCTTCTTGTTTCAACGCTTGGCGAATCGCCTCCTCCTCCGATAAGCTGGCGCCATCACGCGGAGAGCTTGGCACAACCAATACTTTGCCCGCCTTCCCTTGGCCTGGATACGATTCAGCAATCCCCCCATCCATCCACACTTGAACTTTTTGACCAATGTTCACCCGCGCTGGTGCGTTGGAAACCAAGATGGCGTTATAGAACTCTTTAAGCCCTCCTGTAGAACGAAAATCTTGCGGGTCCGAACTGACAACCAAAATGCTTCCCCCTTCTTTTCTCACGACATACCCTTCAATCGCATAGCGACCAACCGGCTCGCTGCAGCCGACCAACCAAACACTCCACACCGCGGCAATGAAAACAAGCCATGTTTTCATCCCAGTACCACCCTTTTTGTTATAGTTAGTCGGATGAGCGAACACATCGTTTCATCCTTCTTAAATTAAAACGCCTCACTGACCGTCTTGGCTTGCATGTGAAGGAACAAGTAGTCAGGGCCGCCAGCTTTTGAATCCATGCGGAGACGGTGGGAGTAAAACTATATCATGTGAAACCTTGATATTTCAAAGTTTCAAAGCCTCTATTTCTTGCATTGTGCAAAATTTGTGCAAAATTATTTTCAGTGTGTCTATCCATGCAAAAAAGGCGGAGTGATCCGCCTTTTCTTTAACCAAAATAAGCGATAATTAAACCCTCGACAAACAACGCCTACACTTCTTCCAACTGAACCTGCTTACAAATAATTTTTAGCAGCGGCTCTTTATAATCAAAGGTATAGATATGAAAATGGCCAAATCCACTTGAATTTACTTCTACATTTTCGAAGCGAATAATGGTAAACAAGCTATCAAAATGGAGATCATCCCTTGACATTTCTAGTATTGCCTGTTTCGTTTTGTACTTCACAGCCAGGCAATCCTTAAAATGCAATACTAATGTTCTGTTTTTCTCTCTATTCTCCTGTGTATCCCAATAATAGTCGATGGTTATGCATAAATCTAACGGATTATTCCATTTCATATCCGTTATAATGCTATCCGTGAAGTCAAAATGATCTTTGATTTCTCTATAATTGTTGGCGATAATCATTTTATTCACCTACTCTTCAAAATAAAATTTTGAATTTCGTTAGATATGGCATCGAACCGCTCGATATATTCATCGTATTTGCTGGGATCGCTTTCGTTTTTCATTTCTCCGAACAATTTAATCAAATCACTTAATTTCATTTTCATCGAGAGCCGATCCTCAAGGTAATAAACGAGATGGAACAAAAAGAATCTCGGCAGGTCGACCTCGCGATGGCGGAGCTGTATCATGCCAAATAGCCATGCAAAATTCGTGCAAAATTTTTTCGGATTCTATCGTTTTTTTGGGGATTCCCAAAAAATGAAAAACGACCGCGAACGCGGTCGTATCAAGGGTTTCACGATTGTTCATCGTGAGCTATCGAATACTAATGATGCCGATGGTGGGAGTCGAACCCACACGGGGGGCTACCCCACACGATTTTGAGTCGTGCGCGTCTGCCAATTCCGCCACATCGGCGCGACATGTATTATTCTATCACATTACTTCATGTCTGTCAACACTTTTTATATTCATTAGATGGAGGCGGCACCCGGATTCGAACCGGGGGTAAAGGTTTTGCAGACCTCTGCCTTACCACTTGGCTATGCCGCCTTGATCGAGAGCGGAAGACGGGACTCGAACCCGCGACCCCCACCTTGGCAAGGTGGTGTTCTACCACTGAACTACTTCCGCATTATTGGCTGGGGTAGCTGGATTCGAACCAACGCATCACGGAGTCAAAGTCCGTTGCCTTACCGCTTGGCTATACCCCAACGCCAAAAAATGAAGGGCGACTAGTGGGAATCGAACCCACGCATGCCAGAGCCACAATCTGGTGCGTTAACCACTTCGCCATAGCCGCCATAATCGCAATCAAAATGGCAGGGGCAGTAGGAATCGAACCCACACCGGAGGTTTTGGAGACCTCTGTTCTACCATTAAACTATGCCCCTTCAATCATGGTGGAGGGGGACGGATTCGAACCGCCGAACCCAAAGGGAGCGGATTTACAGTCCGCCGCGTTTAGCCACTTCGCTACCCCTCCAAGGAATGGTGCCGACTGCAGGACTTGAACCCGCAACCTACTGATTACGATTCAGTTGCTCTACCAATTGAGCTAAGTCGGCGCAATCAGAATGACAATGTGACTCGTTGCGTGCTTTTTGTGCCTCTTCCTCTACAAGCCGATTCAAGGAAGCTGGATGCGTCGAGGCAACTCGCAGCTAATTCGATGATGCCGATGCTCGTCTCTACCAATTGAGCTAAGCCGGCACATTTAAAATGAGACAATGGTGGCTCGGGACGGAATCGAACCGCCGACACAAGGATTTTCAGTCCTTTGCTCTACCGACTGAGCTACCGAGCCGTATTAGGTTTTATGCTGTTTACCTGTTGTGCCCTGTGCCTCTTCCTCTACAAGCTGATTCGAGGAAGCCGGATGCGTCAAGGCAACTCGCAGCCAATTCGATGATGTGAATGCTCGTTTCTACCGACTGAGCTGCTGAGCCGTCTTTTTTCATAATTTTGAAACAGTGGCGGTCCCGACGGGACTCGAACCCGCGATCTCCTGCGTGACAGGCAGGCATGTTAACCACTACACTACGGGACCAATTTGGTTGCGGGGGCAGGATTTGAACCTGCGACCTTCGGGTTATGAG
>NZ_JBQPTH010000022.1:0-39106 GCF_052220245.1 Geobacillus sp. BK01 | reverse complement strand
AAGAGCGTGCAAACGTTCCGAAAGAATGTGCAAAATCCGGAACAATCCGCAAAAATTTTGCACATTATTTCAGAATCCATCTGAAATAATTTGAAAAAGTGATTCTGAAATAATGTGCTAATTTACACTTGGGTGGCGAGTAAAAGCTTACTCATGGATGTTTTTTGTTTATTGGATACGAATTATGGAATTAAGGCAACAGGGTGAGGGATAACTAGAGGTTATTTCGGAGGGGATTATACTCTTTCGGGTATTTCTATTCCCTGATTGCGGGGAGGACTTTTTGCAAGGATTTCGAGAATAAACCCTTAATGCATGAGAAAGGTTAAGGAAAACATTTCTGTTAGAAGGAACGATACTTGCGGATTAAATTGTTAAATTTGACTAAAAAGCGTTAACTTAATTCTTCTATTGGGGTATTTAGAGCTTTCATGCCCTGATGGTATTTGGAGATAAGTCTTTTATCAAAGTGGATGACCGTAGCTGATATTTTTTATAGAGCAAATGCTTCTCTAGCGTTTGGTTATATCTATGTGGATGCTTGAGAACTTAAGTAGCAAAGGCCATTTGGCAAGGCAATGTCGTATAAATGATCAATCATTTCCTAAGGAAATGTGAACATTAATATTTTTTATGATGTTACATAAAAATTATATATTTAATCTATGTCTAACGATTTTGTATAATTAAAGACAGAACAGTCAGAAAAGTTTTTTTTGGGAGGAGTGGTGAATTTTTAGAAAACGCTATCATTATATTTGAAAATAATTCCAAGGGGGAATCGAGGAAAATGAGAAGAAAACTGATCTTGAAACCTACCTGTCTAATTCTGTTTATTGCCTTATTGAGCGCTTTGTTGTTTGGGTGTTCGTCTAGTAACAGTAGTAATAGCTCGTCCGACAACGCAAAAAAGGGTGGCAATGGTTATCCAAAGATGACAGTTATGTTCTCGCATGTGGCAGCCGAAAACACGCCAAAGGGCCAAGCGGCATTGAAATTTAAGGAAGTTGTTGAGTCCAAAAGTAATGGGGCAATTCAGGTAAAAGTCTTTCCATCTGGGCAATTATACGGTGATGATAATGAAATTGAGGCCCTGCAAGCAAATAACGTCCAAATTATAGCGCCGTCATCTGCCAAATTAAGCGGATTTGAGAAGTCGTTCGAAATTTTCGATCTGCCGTTTGTGTTTAAAGACAGTCAAGCATTATATAGTTTTGAAGATGGGGAAGGTGGAAAAAAACTATTAGATAAGTTAGACCAATATGGGATGATCGGTTTAGGGTTCTGGCCGAACGGTTTCAAACATATCACGAACAATAAGGTTGAGATCGATGATCCAGCTGACCTCAAGGGTCTGAAAATTCGCACCCATGGAGGAACAATTATTAATGAGGTGTATGCAGCATTAGGAGCTTCATCGGCTAAAATCGCTTTTAATGAAACATATCAAGCATTGCAATTAGGAACAGTGGACGGACAGGAAAATAGTTTGGTGAATATTCAAACCCAGCGATATCCGGAAGTACAAAAATACTTAACTTTAAGCGGCCATGCACGTTCTGAGTATATTCTAGTGGCGAGTAAAACCTGGTGGGATAAACTTGACGCAAAAACAAAGGAGTTGTTTATGGAGGCTGCCAAGACTTCGGCTGAGATAGGGCGTGAATTAGAGGCCAAACTAGAAAAAGAAGCCTTGGATCAAATGGAAAAAGAGGGAAAAATAAAAATTCATAATCTAACAGATGGAGAACGCCAAAAGTTTACGGATGTTTTGCAACCAGTATTTGATAAGTGGAGCAAGGAGATCGACCCAGAGGTTCTGCAAAAAGCCCAAGAGACTAGTCAAAATTAATGATAGAAGTTAGGTTTCTAAAGAGCTTAGCCTCTTTAGAAACCTAAATACTAGTAGGAGGATGGGATAATGGGCAAAGTGAAAAAAGTTTATTCGTTAATCGAGGATATACTAGCCGGCTTATTTTTAATAGTTGGACTTTGTCTCATAGTGTTTGAGGTTATTATGAGATATATTTTTAACTCTCCAACTACGTGGACTACGGAAGTTTCTACAGTTATGGTAACCTGGGGAATCTTATTAGGTCTTTCTGTAGCTTTAAGAGATAAACACCATATTTGCGTGGATTTGTTTTATGTTATTGTTCCTAAGTCTCTGCGTAAGGTAATAGACTATTTTGCCGGAGTTATTGGGATATTGTTCTGTTTGTTTTATACGATAGGAGGAACTATGATCGTTTTACAGACATGGCGAACAGGACAATTATCTATGGAAACCGGAGTGCCGATGTGGATATACTATATGGTTATACCATTTTCAGGGCTATTATTGACGGTTCGTTTTATTGGTCAACTAAATGAGGTGCGAAAAGAGAGAATGAGTATTCACCAGGGGGATCATCACTTAGGTTTAGGAAAGGAGAGTTTAGATGAATACCGCAATGCTTTTTAGTCTCTTTACTGTATTAATTTTGCTTAGAATTCCTATAGCGTTGGCTTTAACGGTAGCGTCTGTTATTATGTTTTCTCTGTCGGGTATGTTTAATATTTGGACCATTCCTCATAAAATGTTTACATCCATAAATTCTACAACATTGATTGCCATTCCCGGATTTGTATTTGCCGGTGCGATTATGGCTAAAGGTGGGATATCGAAGTATCTTATTGATGCGTTGAGAGCGTGGATAGGGCACATATCCGGTGGGTTATCCGTTGTAACGATTCTAGCCTGTGCATTTTTTGCAGCCATTAGTGGGTCAAGTCCAGCTACCGCTGCCGCAGTAGGTTCTATCATGATCCCGGCTATGGTGGAGGCTGGTTACAACAAAAGATACGCAATGGGGCTAGTAGCTGCTTCTGGGACATTAGGGATACTGATCCCGCCTAGCATCCCACTTATTGTTTATGGAATTGTAACCGAGCAATCTATCGGTAAGTTGTTTATAGCGGGAATTGTACCTGGTATCGTTCTTACCCTTGTGCTAGTTGCATATTCGATCTTTTATGCCCGTCTCAAAGGATACGGTGGTGCTGAAAAGGCATCATGGAATGAAAGATGGAGTTCATTACGCAAGGCTTCGTGGGGAGTATTTTTACCTATTTTAATTCTATTGTGTATTTATAGTGGTGCTACTACGCCGTCGGAGGCATCAGTTATCGCATGTGTATACTCACTAATTGTCTCGTTGTTTGTTTATCGTGAGACCTCTTGGAAAGACTGGCATGCTATTTTGAAGGATACTATAGGGGTCAGTGCAATGATTATGTTTATCATATCGGGTGCCAGTGTTTTTTCGTTGTACATGACCCAAGAGCAAATCCCGCAAACGATTGCCTCTCTATTAGTTTCGGGGGAATTTTTGAGCAAAACCATCTTTTTTGTCGCTACCGCAATTCTATTTTTGATACTGGGAATGTTCCTAGAATCTTCTTCGATTATGTTGATTACATTACCTTTATTGCTCCCAATTATGAAGATGTTAAATATTGACCCGTATCATTTTGCGATAGCGATGATTATAAATATGGAAGTAGCTCAAATCACCCCGCCTGTAGGCTTGAACTTGTTTGTTATTAGTGGGATAGCTAAGGAGAAATTAAGCGAAGTATTCAAAGGGAGTGCGATTTTTATTGTACTAATGTTGTTGTATCTAGTGATTGTTATCCTGTTTCCAGGTTTATCGCTTTGGCTTCCGGGTAAAATGGATTTTTAATGGGTTAGAGAGGACGGAGAATCATGTACAAAATAGCTGTTATAGAAGGGGATGGTATTGGCCCGGAGGTTGTAGGAGAAACGGTCAGGGTCATAGAAGAGATAGAGCGGAAAATAAACTGCAGGCTATTTGAATGGGTTAAGCTTGAGGCAGGACTACAAGCTTATGAAACGTATGGAACTACACTCCCTGACACAACAAGCAGTCGACTAGACAGCTGCCATGGATTGATTTTGGGCCCGCTATCCACTCACCTATACAAAGGTGAAAGTATGCCCAACCCCAGTGCAGAAATACGAAAAAGATTTAACTTATATGCTAATATCAGGCCTGTTCGATCTATTCCAATCAGTCAATGCAAGTATGGAAACATCGATATGGTTATTGTTCGTGAAAATACGGAAGGCATGTATGCAGACAGAAATATGCTAGAGGGACCTGGGGAATTCAAGATTGACAACGATACTGTCATTTCTCTAAGACTCGTCACACGTCAAGCGAGTAGAAACGTTGCTAAGGCAGCGTTTCGATTAGCTGAAGAGAGAGGGAATAAAAAACGCGTATCCATTGTTCATAAAGCCAATGTATTAAAGAAGGGATGCGGTTTGTTTTTAGAGGAATGTTATAAGATAAGCGAACAATATCCGCATATTTTTACGGATGACCATCATGTTGATGCTTTTGCAATGTATTTAGTCCTTCATCCCGAAAAATATGACGTTATTGTTACTACTAATATGTTTGGGGATATTCTTTCAGATTTGGCAGCCGGGCTTGTCGGGGGGCTAGGAGTGGCCCCTAGCCTAAACGAAGGAGATCATTTTGCTGTCGCGCAGGCTGTTCACGGCTCGGCTCCCTCTATCGCAGGCAAAGGGATTGCTAATCCCGTAGCGGAAATATTATCCGCTCAGATGCTAATTAATTGGCTGGGGAGAAAGCACAATGATCCACAGTTGGTGCAGGTATCGGGTTTGCTATACAAAGCTATATGGAATTATTTGGATTGTGGAGATAAAAAGACTCCAGATTTAGGGGGGAATTCCTCTACCGAAGAAGTAAGTAAAGAGATTATTACATATATCCAAAGGGTGAACAGTTTCTGAGCGAGGAGGAATTTTCCTCCTCGCGTTTGAGTTTATAACTTCCTTTATGACTTCCCCTATTTGCCATTTTGGAAGATGTCAAGCATATAAAATGGAAAACAGCTTTCCGAGATCATATTACTTTAAATGAATTTTTCTCTGCGGTATATCGATACAGTTTAAAGCTTTAACATTTGTAGTGTTTACAGAGTGATCGGACCGACTGTTGGGCGACTGAACAACACCGCCAGACCTGTTTAGGGGATTGGTCTTCCGTCACGTCTTAACGTGACGAAGGCAGGCCACAGGCTCACCTTCGTCAGCCGAAAAAAATAGATAAGCGGCTTTTTCGTCAAGGATATGTTAAATTTTTCCGTTACATCTGTATAGACGTATCAGTTATGCTCCCTAGCCGGCTGTTTATAGTTAGTTTGAACAAAATCGACGAAGGCGCTGACTTTAGATAAGTCTAATGTTGAGTTTCGGAAGATAAGCCATGTTCTCCTATAAATTGGACTTCCGTCTTTTGATGTGATCTCGTATTTGTATAAATTGTCTAAACCTTTTAAGCATATACCTGGCAGAATAGCATACCCTAGACCGTGAATCACCATTTCCCTGCAAGTATCGATAAGATCAACTTCCATGGTGATATTTGGGGGGATATCAAATATTTCTTTCCACCAAGAGTCTATGATACTTTTTAATGAGGGATCAGTTGTATAATTCACCCTAGGTATAGCAGGTAGGTTAGAAAGATCAATACGGTATTTCGATACAACGTAAATTTTTTCTTCACTAATTAAAATCTTAGGTCCATCCCAGTCATGGTTTCCCCTTACTATACCTACATGTACTTCCTCCTTATGCAACATTTGATAAACCTCCGAACTAAAGCCGGTTTTGAGTTGAATATCAATATCTGGGTATCTTTTTAAGAATAGAGATAATATACCGGGAAGTTCATAACGTGCGTAAATTCGTGATGCAGCCAACTTTAGCGTCCCTTTTACTTTATCGTTCATATTACTTAATTGCTCTTTTATTCTTTCGAGAAGAGACAGCATATTGCTCGCATATTGTACTAAGTACTCACCATGTTCAGTAAATTCCACTCCCTTTTTTCCTCTAGAGAGTATCTTGACACCGAATTCTTTTTCTAGCTGTTTAATTCTATAAGTTAAGGATGGTTGAGAGATGTACAGCCGCTCCGATGCCTTGGTAATGTTGCGATCCTCGTATATAGTTTTTAAGATGATCCAATCCTTTTCATCCATAAAACTCTCCCCCATCTTCGCATATCAAAAATAGCTTATCTTTTTAAAAATATATTATCACATGTTACAAATTACTAGTTATGGCTTTTTTACTTCTCCTTTAGAATCATCATTTTTTGGATAAGGTGATTTGCGTTTTTATAGATAAAGCGGTGCAATATTCTGTTTGACAATGTTCTTCACTTCTACTTTTTCACCGTTGAGTCGTATTGGTAAACTTAATGAAATGATATTTCGCCGCGACAATTTGGTTGCTGATATGTTGTTTACTTAGCCAAAAGGGAGATACTAAAAATAAGCAAGTCGAACTAAAAAAGTTTTTGTGCATGTTAGTTCGATTGGAACTATATACATGCAACATGGAGAGTTAACCTCTTCGTTCCTTAAGCGCTTCAGTACTTCCTACAAAGAACATGTGGGCTCAATCGGCAAGCTGATCCATGGGAAAGAAGTGAGTTGCGGAAGAAGGCAAATGTGAATTGTTCAATGAGCATTTATATAGATGAGTTGTGGTTGTTGTTGAGATTTTTGAAACGTATGTGACGTTGTCGGAGAAAGAAGAGTAACAACTCCGAAGCGGGGTGAAGGCAATAAAAACGAAGGGAAAAGGAGGATGTTGGGATTGTGAGTTTTATATGGATAAAATAGAGGAGGGGGATCAAGAAGGAATGAAGAGACTGTCCCATAACATGGCGCGGAAAGGAATGATAGTCAAGGAGATTGCCCGATTGGTTGATCTATCCAAAGAAGAGAGTTGACGGTTCTTTGGGGGACTTAGCCGAAAAGGGAAACAGGAACGTAAACAGGGAAATAAAAAAACAGCCGCTCGCCGACGCCATGCGGCTGCTTTTTCTTCCATGTATATTGGCGGATGCGTTTTTAGCTTGGCCGGATGACTTCGGTTTGGACGAACGAAGTTAACAAGTTTTCGTCGAACACCTTCTCAAGCAGCATCACCGTTTCAAGCGTTGCCCGAACGTTGAGCGATTCATCTTCCGTATGTTCGTTTTCGTAGCCGACGGACAAATTGACGGACGGGATGCCGAAAGAGGCGAATACTTTCGCATCGCTGACCCCGCCGGCGGTTGTTCTCCAGTCGGGCATGCCGGCGAGCGCTCCGGCCTGTTCGAACAATCGCCCGTATTCGTCCGGGCAAAACGGCGTGCCGCCGTTAGAGGTGACGATGTCGCGGGTGCCGCGGCGGTCGACGACGATGGCGGCGTCGACATCGCGCAAAAAGTCCGGATCGAGATGGCGCGAGCCGAGGCAGCCGATTTCTTCTTCAACGGTAAAGGCGATTTTCAGTGTTCCGCTGAAGCGGGAGCAGGGGACGGAATCGAGCAGTTCCAAGATGACCGCTATGCCTGCACGATCGTCCGCTCCCAAGATCCCTGATGAAGCCCGCCATGTTGTTCCTTTGTGCACGATAGTGCGCTGAAGCGGAAACGGACGGACGGTATCCAGATGGGCGGAAAGCAAAATCGTTGGACCGTCTCCGCGCCGGACGATGGCGAGCAAGTTGCCGTACGGGTCGACCGTCAGTTCATCTGTTTTTTTCCGGAGCATTCGCTGAAGGTGCGCACGGATGGATCGTTCCCGTCCGCTTGGCCCGTTAATGGCCAATAAAGGAAGCAGCCGTTGTTGGAACGTCTCAAGGCGGTAGTCCAACAGCCTGTCCGGGTTGCGCCACACATCATACAGCCGCTCGGCCATAACGAGCAAGTCGTCGATGTGGTCGGGATTGTAGTGCAAAGAAAGTTTGGCGTATCTCGGATGGCGTTCGCTGAAGTGAACCTTGACCCGTTTTGGCGCGCAGGCGCGGATGATCGTCCGCTGTTCGGCGGATAAGTCGTCAAGGAAGTAAATGACGGCTGGCCGTTTTCCTTCCCCGTCGCAGCTGCAAATGGTGTACATATGCATCATGTTCAGCCAGCGGACGATGCCGCGGACATACGGGTCGATTTGAATGAGCGGCAATTCGTTTGCCGTCGGGTCGATGAGCGATTCCCGGCCCGGGACGTCGAAGTAAGTGTCGATTTGTTTTGCCGCATGGGCGAGGACGTCCATCCACTGTTGTTCAGAAAGCTGTTCCCATGACTGTCCTTGCCGAATGAGATTGGCGAGCGTTTGTCCGAGCCATTGCCCTGTAATGCCTGTTTCTCCTCCTGGAAGAAAACCGTGACGAATCATCCATTTCATGTGTTTTTCCATTCTATCCATCTCCTCTCGTTTTCGTTACAATACAAACTATAGCAATCACATTGTGACAGCCTGTCACAGGGGAAGGAGAGAGAACGAATGATAGAGAAGGAAATTTTTCCGCATAAACGGGAGCGGCAGCTGTGTGAGGAATGGAAAAAAGAAAAAGATCGGGAAAAAAGAAGAAAGATTGAAGAGCAGCTCGTCTCGTTGTACGTGTATGTCGGCGAATATTTCAAAATGTCCCGCCCCGACCCGAAGCAGGCGAAAGTGTACTTGCAAAAGGCGTTAAGGTATCGTCCCGATCATGCGATTGCCAACTATCGTCTTGCTCACGTTTATTATGCCGAAGCCCAGTACGGGAAAGCGGCGTTCCATTTTGAACGTGCGCTTTCGGATGAGAGAGGCGGAAAATTGACGGACACGCAACAGCTGATTAGCTACATGCTTCTTGCCAATTGCGGAATTTTGCTGGCATCGAAGGCGCTGAAGAAAATTGAAGAGATGGAAGACAGCTCGTATGATGAGGAGCTCGTTGAACGCTACCGCGGTGAAATTTTGTTGCAGCGGGCGGAAGATTTTGCGCGGGCGCTGTATTGCATCGTGACGCCAGACGGCAGAGACATTGTGGCGGAAGAACGGTATTTCGCTGAGCAGGAAAAATGCCTTCCGCGTGAAGTGCAACTGTTGATCAGTGACGGCGATGGGCTGCTTGTTCGCTATGAGGGCGGCAAGTGGATGACGCTGGATTATGCCTCGTTTTACTTGCTCGCATTGTTGCTGCATAGCGAACGGCCGCTGACAGGGGAAGAGATTCGCGAAACGCTGTTTTTTTCCTTTTTGGAACGCGGGGTGACGGAAGCGGCAATCCGCAAAATGATCGAACGTCTCCGCACCCGGTTGTCGTTTTGGGAGGAGATGATCGAAACGACGCGCATCGGTTCCAAGGCGGCGCGCCGCCGTCAGCCTGGCGTTTCGTACCGCATTTTTTGCCGGGCGAGTGACGTGTTTCCGTGGGAAACATGATATACTTCTAAAACAAAACGATGTTCTAAATCATCAATTATCTTGCACGTTTTTACGCAACTAAGGGAAGAAGGCAGTTGTTTTTCCCTTTTGAATTTAACAGATGGGGGGTTCATTGGGGGGCAAAAAGTGGCGCTGGCCACGCCCCACCAGTTTTCACCGGCTTTCAGAAGACGGAGGAAAAACGAGTGTTTGGCCTAAACCGGCAGTGTCTGGCCAAGAAGGAGAGCCGGCTCAGTCAGGATCCTTCCGATTTGAAAAACGGGACGAATCCCTCTTTTCGCAACGTAGCCCTTTCTCCTACCGCTGTGTTTCGCCAGGGATCCCTCGCCCAGGCCGGATGCGGCAATCTTGTTCGACATTTGAATGGTATGATAGGCTATTAGTAAGGGCCACCCTTTCTTGTGTGGACCGTGGGCGGATGGCGATGACCAAAGGGGGGAGAGGCCGCGGTTGTTTCGTTACATAGAACAAAGCGGAAGGGGGAAATATAGCGGGTAGTGAAAAAGAAATGGTGTGAGGGCAAGCGGTAGGCGATCCCCGCTTTTGTCGTTGTGCAAATGCCGGGGTGAAGAGCCGCCCGTTGTGGAATCGGAAAAGCGTCCGTTTGCCTGCGGATTTTAGGGTATGGAATGAGATGTGAGGTGATCAACAATGAAGCAAACACTCATGGCGATGCTTAAAGAACGGAAAGAAGAAATGATTCGCATTCGCCGCCACTTGCATGAACATCCTGAACTATCTTTTCAAGAACAACAAACGGCGCAGTACATATTGGATTTTTATAAAGGCAAAGACGTGGCCGTTCAGTCGAATGTCGGCAACGGCTATGGGATTGTCGTCACCATCAAGGGCGGAAAACCGGGCAAAACGATCGCCCTGCGCGCTGATTTCGATGCCCTTCCGATTGTCGAAGAGACCGGCCTGCCGTTTCAATCGAAAAACGAAGGTGTAATGCACGCGTGTGCTCATGATGGGCATACGGCGTATTTGTTAGTGTTGGCTGATTGCTTGATTCAATTAAAAGAGGAAATTCCCGGGACGATTAAAATCATCCACCAACATGCCGAAGAGGTGCCGCCGGGCGGGGCGAAAAGCATTGTCGAATCCGGGGTGCTGGATGATGTTGACCATATTTTTGGCATACACTTGCTTCCTATGCATCCCGCAGGGGTGGTCGGGTATCATAGCGGCTATTCGATGGCGGGCCGAGCGTATTTGAAGGTGGAGATTCAAGGACGCGGCGGCCATGGCTCTTCTCCCCATAAGGCGAACGATGCGATTGTGGCGGGGGCGCATTTTGTCACGGCGGCCCAAACGATTGTCAGCCGCCGCTTGAATCCGTTTGATATGGGCGTCATCACGATCGGTTCATTTGACGGAAAGGGGACGTTTAACGTCATTCGGGACCGTGTGACGTTAGAAGGGGATATCCGCTATATGTCCAATGAAACAAAGCAAGTCATCGAAACGGAGCTGCGCCGGATTGCGGACGGGATTGAAACGGAGTTTGGCGTGGCGTGCGAGTTGACGTTCACTCCGGATTATCCGCCGCTATACAACGATCCGGAAGTGACGGCGTTTGTGAAAGAGAGCCTGATGCGGGCGAACGACCCCGATATTCGGGAAGTCG
This sequence comes from Geobacillus sp. BK01, assembly GCF_052220245.1. NCBI lineage: Bacteria > Bacillati > Bacillota > Bacilli > Caryophanales > Anoxybacillaceae > Geobacillus > Geobacillus sp. BK01. The sequence continues at coordinate 28,164 of NZ_JBQPTH010000022.1, read as the reverse complement.
TCGAATATCCGATGATGTCGCCGTCAGATGATTTTGCGTACTACTTGGAGAAAATCCCTGGTTGTTATTTTTATATCGGTTGCACCCCGAAAGGTGTGGAACAACCGTATTTCAACCACCATCCGAAATTTGATATCGATGAAGACGCGCTGCTCGTTGCGGCGAAGGCTGTCGGGTGTGTCGTCTGTGCGTATTACGGGCTGAATGACTAGCGCCGATTGGCTGAGGAAGATGGAGAACATCTTCCTTTTTTTTGTGCCTGACGAAAGACAGGATCTACGGGGAAAGACGCTCCTGTTTGTTGCTTAACAGGCTGTTCAGCAAGCATCGGTGGAACATAGTTTCGGACACGGTATGATGAGAGGGATGATCGCCTTTACACTTGTATTATGCTTAGAAGAGCCTCTTCACCATGGGGCGGGGCGGGATCGGCAAGAAAGCGGCGCGCTGCCGGACGTTTCACGCTTCGGCCTTGTTGTGTCAGCGAGGGGGATTGAGGCTATAATTTGTTATAACAAAACTATGTTCTAAATAATCATTATACATCCAACCTCCTTCAACAATTAAGGAGAGCGGGGGAGAGTAATTGGAAAGCAAGAGTGTGTATTTCCTCGATCAGAAAACGTCGGATCGGCGCCGCGATTCTATAGTTGCGGCGCCAATAAAAAATGTTTTTCGTTAGGAAAAGGGACGTGAATGTTGAGAAATTGACAAACGGTTTTCAAAAAGTTCACATCATTATTTGATATTGTATCACAAGAAGGGGGTGAGTCGATGAGGAGATATGCAGATCATTGGCCGCTTGTTCTATTGTTGTTTCTTGTCTTTCCGTTGTCGGCGCGTGCGGAAGAAACCGTTCAAGCCCGCATCGATGAAGCGCCGGAGTATGGAGTGGTGAGGCTATCAAGCGGCGTCTATGATGAAGAGGTCATATTATCGAAACCACTTACGTTGGAAGGGATTGGGGAGGTGACGATTCGTTCGTGCCGCAAGTCTCCTGTCGTTGCGATATACGGCCAGCATGTTGTGCTCAAAAATATTCGTGTGGTGCAATGTGGCGATGTGCCTGATATGCCGGCGATTTACGTAACCGGACATGACCATACGATCGACGGTGTGCGCGTATTGACAAATCAGCAAGGCATCAAGCTTGATCATGCGCATCATACAACCATTGTCCACTGCACTGTTCAAGGCAAGAAAAGCGGCAACGGCATTGATCTATGGAAATCAACGCAAAACGTGATCCGTTATGCGGAAATCGATCAGATAAAAGACGGCATTTACATGGAAAACAGCCATAACAACGTATTAGGCGACAATCACATTTATAATGCCCGCTATGGCATTCATGTCATGTTTTCGAATGGCATTGCGCTGCGAAACAACATTTCTGAAAAAAATATCGCCGGAGCGATGGTGATGGGGACGGAACAAACAATCATTGAACAAAATTCGTTCGTGCAAAACGAGAGAAATGTCCACTCTCAAGGCCTTTTGTTATACGATGCGGCGGAAACGATCATACGAAAGAACCGAATCGCGGCTAATCGAGTCGGGATTTATGTGGAGCAAGCGCGCCATAACGAATTCATTGAGAATGATGTTTCTCACAATTTTATCGGCATGCAGTGGAACGAATCGTCGAACAATCGTGTTTCGGACAATTCGTTCATTGGCAATGTCTATGACGCACAAGCCATTCGCAGTCGTGACAATACTATCGCCCGTAACTATTGGGATGCAGCGGCTAAGTTAGATGTAACGGGCACGGGAGTCAGCGCCCTCCCGTATCGAGTCGACCCGTTTTTCCTAGCGCTTACCATCGATGTGCCGGAATACCAATTGTTTTTTCAGTCACCAGGTATGATTGTCTTGCAAAAGTTGTTGCGCAGTTCTGATGAACAAGTGTTGACGGATGACGCTCCGCTCATCGAGCAACCGACAGCAAGGAAGGATCGTCCTTCCCGGCCGGCAAGCTTGTTGTATGTGATGAGTGCTGTGATGATCACTGGCAGCTTTAGTGGATTCATAATAGGGAGGAAACGGTCATGAAAGCAAAAGAAATGTGGTTGGCGATTTTTGTGTTTATGGTTGTCGTCATAACTGGTTGCAGTCAAAAGGTTGAACCAGTAGCGATTGATGAAAAAAATGATAAATGTGCTGTTTGTCATATGGCGGTAGGAAATAACCAATTTGCGACAGAACTTGTGTTGAAAAATGGAAGAGTGCTGAAGTTCGATGACATAGGGTGCATGTATCGATGGATGAAAGAACATGAAAGCGAAACAGTCGAAGCCACGTTTGTTCGCGATTATGAAACGAATGATTGGATGGAGGCGAGGAAAGCGACATATGTATACGATCAAACGATTCACACCCCTATGGCATACAATGTGATCTCTTTTAACGATGAAGATAAGGCAAAAAAATTTGTCGAACAACATGGTGGAACGGTTTTGACGTATAGCGAACTGGATCGCCATACGTGGGAACGAAATAAAGAGATGATGATGGAAATGAAAAAAGAACATATGAAAATGGAGAAACAAAAAGGTGACCATATGGGCAACTGACCGCTAGTTGCCTTTTTGTCTACCTGTCTGTCGATTGAAAGAGCTATTTTGTTGTGGGATCAAATTGTTTGGATTTAGTTGTTTCACGGATGGATGGCCAAACATTGATGAAAGGATAGAGAAGGATGTGGAATATCGGACGGATGGAATGGCGGATGGTGATGCGCCAATATTTCTCCTATTCGTTCGTCTTGTTATGGGTCGTTATATTGTCGATGTTGTTTTTGATCGCCAGGAACGATGCTGATTTTGCTGGATATACGAATGTCACAGGAACGATTGCGAGCATTCTCTTATATCTTTTGCCGCTGTTTATGCTCATTTCCGGTTCGTTTGCGATCGCAGGAGAGATGGAAAACGGACAATGGCGTCTGTTATGTACGTACCCGTTGTCACAGGCCATGTATGTGGCCGGAAAATGGTTTGGACAATGGTTAGGGCAGACGACTTTGTTTACGTTGAGTTTTGGTTTAAGTGTGGCACTAAGTTCTTTTTTTAGGATCTCATTGCCAGTGGAATGGGTGATTGCACTCTATAATTTTTCATTATTCCTAATTGCCTTGTTTCTGATGTTTGGCCTGGCTGTCGGTGCGTTTACATCGACTCGATGGCAAGCGTTGACCGTATCGGTCGGAGTATGGTTTTTGTTCATTTTGATTTGGCCAACGTTTTTAATCGCTGTGCTTAACATCGTTCCCTATCCGCTCATTGTCCCTTTGTTGCAAGCGGCGACGCTTCTTAATCCGGCTGAGATATTGCGCGTAGCGTTTGTGGTCAAATTGGGGGGGAGCGCCATTTTCGGACAAGCTTATGATCACTTGATCCATTTATGGCAAAAAAGGTTTGGGCTTATATTGATCGTATATATTATTGGCTATCTATGTGTGTTATGGTTCATGGCAACGTGGAAGTTAACAAGGAGGAAACAACAATGATTGGACTCGATGTGAGGGAAGTATCAAAAATGTATAAGAAGAAAACCGCGTTGTCTTCACTTTCCTTTCAGGCGAATCAAGGGGAGTGCATCGTTTTATGCGGGGGAAACGGAGCGGGGAAAAGCACGCTTCTTTCAATTTTAGCAGGCATTTTGCTGCCGACAGATGGAACGGTCACACTTCACGGTGTTTCCTTGCGGATGAATCGAAAGCAATACATTTCGCGCATCGGATACATGCCGGATGAGTTCCATGTGCCGCCCATGGTGACCGTTTGGGAATTTCTTTCGTTTTATGCATCATTGCGAAAAGTCACGCGAGAACAGGTGGAAGAAACGCTTCATGACATAGGATTGGAAGCGCAAAAAATGGAATGGATCAAGCATTTATCAAAAGGAATGCGGCAACGGTTGTTGTTCGGCCAAGCGTTATTAGGAAATCCGTCATTATTGCTGCTTGATGAGCCGACAAACGGTCTCGATCCGTTTTGGGTTGATCGGTTTATCGATATATTGAAACAGAGAAAAAACGAGGGGACGATCGTTATTTTTTCGACACATATGATGGATGTGGCGGCAGATGTCGGCGATGTCATTGTATTTATGAAAAATGGGGCTATCGTCCATCGAATTGAGACCGCAGCCTGTGGATCGAAAGAACAGACGGTGTTGCAGCTGTTGGCTTTGCACCGACAATGAAGGATTGAATCGATCGGATCGGCGCCGCGATTCTATGGTTGCGGCGCCAATAGCATTTTTTAGGAAGATGGAAAATGTGATCAATATCACTGCATTCCATCCCCATGGGTTTTATTATACATATAGGGGTATATGTTTTACAAGGGTGTTTCCCCAACTCGCCTATGTACGAGGATGGGGAAATTGCATCATTATTTAGGGAGGATGATGAAGATGAGAAAAATCGTCATTGTCGGCGGAGTGGCAGGGGGAGCGACGGCGGCTGCGCGCCTTCGTCGGCTAAATGAAGAGGATCACATTGTTTTGTTTGAGCGCGGTGAATATATTTCGTTTGCCAACTGCGGGTTGCCGTATTATATCGGGGGAGTGATTGAGGAGCGAAACAAGCTTCTTGTGCAAACTGCGGAAGGGATGTCAAAACGGTTTCGGCTTGATATCCGTCCGTTGAACGAAGTGACTGCCATTCATCGCGACCGCAAGACTGTTTCTGTCCGGAATGTAAAGACAGGGGAAGAGTACGAAGAAACATACGATATTCTCATTTTATCGCCGGGAGCAAAGCCCATTGTGCCGCCGATTCCAGGGATCGAAGAGGCGGAAGCGTTGTTTACGTTGCGTACGGTGCCGGATACAGACCGCATCAAAGCGTATATTGACGAACAAAAACCGCGGCGCGCTGTCGTGGTCGGCGGCGGGTTTATTGGGGTGGAAATGGCTGAAAATTTGACACATCGCGGCATCCATGTGACGTTGGTCGAGCGGGCCAATCAAGTAATGGCGCCGATTGATTATGAAATGGCGGCCATTGTTCATGGCCACATGAGGGAGCATGGGGTGGAGCTTTTGCTGGGAAATGGGGTTCAGGCATTGGAAGCGCGTGGCCGCCGTGTCGTCTTGACAAACGGGCATGTGATTGAAACAGATATGATTATTTTGGCCATCGGTGTCGAGCCGGAGAATCGACTGGCGAAGGAAGCGGGATTGGAATTAGGGGTTCGCGGTGCGATCAAAGTGAATGAATATTTGCAGACGTCCGACCCGTCGATTTACGCTATTGGGGATGCGGTGGAAGTGAGACATTATATTCGCGGCTTTGAAACGTTTGTGCCGCTCGCCTGGCCAGCCAACCGGCAAGGGCGGCTTGTCGCCGACCACATTCATGGCTATGACGTGAAGTACAGTGGAACGTTGGGAACATCGATTGCCAAAGTATTTGAATTGGCGGTTGCGGCGACGGGGCTTAACGAAAAAACGCTGCGGTCGCTTCATATTCCATATGAAGTTGTGCATATCCATCCGCCTAGCCACGCCGGTTATTATCCAAACGCCGAGACGATGACATTCAAACTGATTTTCGACCGCGAGACTGGCCGTATTTATGGTGCGCAGGTGGTCGGGAAAGAGGGGGCTGACAAACGGATCGATGTCATTGCCACCGCAATTAAAGGGGGATTAACGGTTCGGGATATACCGGATTTGGAATTAGCGTATGCCCCGCCGTTTTCTTCGGCGAAGGATCCGGTCAATATGGCAGGGTATGTCGCTTCGAATATGATGGACGGACTTGTCGAGACGGTGCAGTGGCATGAAATAGATAAGATTGTGGAGGAAGGCGGTATATTGATTGATGTCCGCACGGCGGAAGAAACGGCGCGTGGCATGATCCACCGTTCGATTCACATTCCATTGGACGAATTGCGTGAACGCCTGCAAGAACTCCCGCAAGGAAAGACGATTTATGTAATATGCCAAGCAGGGTTGCGTGGGTATATTGCCGTAAGGATTTTACGGTCACACGGATTTCAAGCGAAAAATGTTGATGGCGGCTACCGGTTGTACGCCGCCGTCAAACAGTCATGAATAGGACGCCTTGCCCAAAGCGGCAAGGCGTTTTTAGTATACTGGCGGATTTATAAATTTCCCATGATTTTTGCAACAAAAAGATCAGGGGAATCCCCCTATGGGTATATGATCTAGGAATATATACAATGTAATTAAGTTATATACATGCTCATTGAAAAGTTAACATTTGCCTTATCCTGCAACTAACTCCCCCTCATGGCTCAGCTTGCAGATTGAGCAGGATCTTTGGAGGAAGTGCTGCAGCGCTTAGGGTGTGCAGGATAACGGAGAGGTTAACTCTTCATGTTGCATGGTATATAGCACCACGAGTTGACAACGTCTAGCTCACGGTTTAATCTACCTATAGGGGTATTTGTATAAAATTTATTTGAAGAGGAATGAAGTGGAATTTTTTTTTCAGTTAGAGAGCATCCAACGTTGGGAGTGCAGAACATGAATGATGTCATTGCTGTGGGGCCTTTGCTTATTCGCACGAGCTGGCTCACTTGGCTGGCTGCGGTCGCTGGGGGGTATTTGTTTTGGCGTGTTGTCTGGACGGGTTCAAGCGAACAGCGGAGATGCATACAACAATTGTTAATAGACGGCGTGTTCGTTTACGTAGTTGTTTGGAAAATCAGCCCGGTAGTAATGGTTCCTTCGTCGTTGTGGCATAATCCGCTTGGGGTGTTGTATTTGCCAGGCGGGGATCGGGGGGTGATGCTTGGAGCAGTGGCGGCTGCCATCGTGATTATATTTCGTGCCTATGGCCGAAATGTTTCGATGCGTTTGTTGATGAATTCGATGATAGTGATTTATTTAGGGGCGCATTTTGTTTACGGTCGTTCTTGATGAAAAAGAGAGGTATCTCGCCAATACCAGGCTCAAGCGATTCCGACAAGCTATCTCCTTGATTCGAAAGGGATTATACGAAAAAAAATGATCGGACCGATGAGTTATGATTGGATGGTGGACCAAATGGAATCGATCCAATAAGCAAGTTAGTAGTTGAGAAAAGGGGAAATAATGGATGAAAGAGACAAAACAGCAACCGACAGAAGACTCCAAATATATTCAGCAGCACTTGGCGAACGAACGGACGTTTCTCGCTTGGATTCGCACCTCGATCGCTGTAATTGGGATTGCCTTCTTGGTGATCAACTTGCATGAAAAAACAACATCCAGCGCATTGTCGACATCTCTCGTTCAGCTCATCGGAGCGTTGGCAGTGGTCATTTCCGTCTGCACGATTGTGTTTTCCACCGTTAGTTATGTCATAAAGACGAGACAAATTAATGAACAAACGTTCCGGCCGTCGCGCCCGTTAATTTGGTTTTTAGCTTCTCTATTGTTGTTGATCACCGGATTGTTTGGATATTATTTTTTCACCTTGCTGTAACAGCGGCTTGTTTGCCGCTTTTTGTTTTGCCCTGTTTTCGGAGTAAGAGTAGCGCACAAGTAAAAATAAAAGAACAGCCATTGACTGTCGTCGTTCGCTCAATCAAGTTGATGCTCAGGATGTATTGGCGATTACATACAAGAAGGGATTCGCGATATAAGACGGCCTCACTTGCTTGATGGAGAGAGAAGGGGGCAGTATCTGATGAAAAGGAAAAATGATTCGACGACATTATACGTGCCATGATGGGGGCGATGTACATATATGGGGCAGAAGATGGCAAGACAAGATGCATCTGCGGGTCATAAACATATATATTTATCGTATTGGTGCCGAATCTTTGGTGATTCAATGGGGGGATGATGGTGTTTATCCATACTGTTCAGCCTGGCGATACGCTTTTTTCCATCAGCAGGCGATACGATTATCCGTTGGAACGTCTCCGTCTTGTCAACGGCTTAGTTGAAACGAATATTGTTCCGGGTCAGGCATTGCTTATTCCCAGCTATACGTATACAGTGCAGCCAGGAGACACGTTAAGCGCCATTGCACGGAAAGCGTTTGTGACGCTCGAACAGTTGCGGGTTGCCAATCCAACGGTGGATCCGTACAGAATGCTTCCAGGGATGAAAATTTATATTCCTGATATTTCCTGGTATCAAGCCATAACGTTAGCGTATTACACTCTCCGCGAACCGGACATAGATCGGGCGCTCGTGCGGGATTTTGCTCCGTATTCATCGTACATTGCCTTGTTCGAATATCGCTTTGCGCCTAATGGCGATATTATTACGATGCGGAATGACGCTGCAGCGATTGAAACAGCGTGGCAAAACCGTGTGACACCCATTGCGGTCGTGACGAACCTAACATCGGAAGGATTTAGTACGAGACTGGCGAGCCAAGTTTTGAACAATCCGGAAGCAAGGGCGAATTTGGTTGAGAACATCTTTTATTTAGTGTCACGAAAAGGCTATGGTGGCGTCAATATCGATTTCGAACAAGTTCGCGGTGAGGATCGTGATTTGTTTACTGGATTTTTGCGCCAGCTGCGCGATCGATTAAGACCGGCTGGATATGTTTTGACGATCGCCGTTCCGGCGAAAACGAGCGAGGAGATCCCTTGGCTAAGAGGGTACGATTACGGCGGCATTGGTGCTGTCGTCGACTATATGTTTCTTATGGCGTACGATTGGCATCATTTAACAAGTGAACCTGGCCCCGTTGCGCCAATTGGTGAGGTGAGATCGACCCTTCAGTTTGCCGTCGAGCGTGTACCTCGAAAAAAAATCTTGCTCGGACTCCCGTTATATGGATACGATTGGATCATTCCATACCAACCCGGGACGTCGGCGGATGCTCTCTCCAACCAAAAGGCGGTTTCAACCGCCATGCGTTACCAATCACCGATTCAATATTCGTTTCAATATGAATCGCCGTTTTTTCGATATACGGATGAACTTGGCAACATTCATGAGGTATGGTTTGAAGATGTCAGAAGCATGGGACAGAAAATGAAATTGGCCCGCCAATTTCAGATCGCAGGCGTCGGTGCATGGGAGTTGGCGCTAGGGTTTGCGCCAGGACCATGGCTTTTAAGGAAATTTTTTACCGTGAGAAAGGTATAATGTTAAAGATGGAAAATGGTTTTGATGAGAAGATTGGACGAAAGCTGTTTTTTGCTAATAACTCGGAGTAGAAGGCAGGCGGACGTTTCCTTAATAATACGCAGAAGTAAAATATTTATAGGTAGGTCCTCGGTATGGCTCACGGATAAAAGGGGATGAACTTATGTTTGATGTTGCATTTAAAAGCAGCCTTTGTTTTGCTGCTTTTTCTCTTTTTTAAGAATTGGATGCGTATTTCTCTGTTGACAAAAGGTAAACAATTCGATAATATTATTTACGTGGTATACACATACACGTATATGTATATGACGAAACGTGTATATGTGTATAAATTTGAGGCAGACAATAAAACATAATGAACGAAAAACATAAGGAGGTTACGCGTATGAAAGTGGCCATCATTGCAGCAAACGGGGGATTGTTTGATGCGTACAAAGTGTTCAACATCGCGACAGCCGCTGCGGCGGCAGACGCAGAAGTCGGCGTGTTTTTCACGTTTGAAGGGTTGAATCTCATCCATAAAGAAGCGCACAAACAATTGCCGATTCCAGAAGGGAAAGAACATTTTCAACAAGGGTTCCAAAAAGCGAACATTCCATCGATTGCCGAATTGCTTCAAATGGCGCAGGAGATGGGGGTGAAGCTGATCGCTTGCCAAATGACGATGGATGTTATGGGGCTTGACAAAAACCAATTCGTCGATGGCATTGAGGTGGCGGGGGCGGCGACGTTCCTGCAGTTTGCGAAAGACGCCGATATTACATTGGCCTTCTAATTAAGGAGGGGGAGGAAAATATGGCACAAGTCACTGTTTATACAACAACGACATGCCCGTATTGTGTGATGGCGAAAAACTTTTTGCGCGCGCAAGGGATTCCGTTTAAGGAAGTGAATGTCGAGCTCGATCCGGAAGCGGCGCGGAGACTGGTGGAAACGACCGGACAAATGGGCGTGCCGCAAATCGAGGTGAACGGCCGCTGGGTGCTCGGGTATGATCCGGAGGCCATTATGGCATTGTGGAATCAAGCGAATCATCGTTGAGAAGAAAGGAAATTTGGCAAACCAACATAGGAAAACTGCATCCGATAGAAGACGAACAACAGGAGATGGAAATCGGTTCAAACCGTTATGCCGTTCGGTGAGCGGGCAGCTTGGCGCTTCTTTGCCAGCTGCTTTCTTTTTCGTTTTTCGTATGATACCATTTCAGGTATGAAGGAGGCAGAAAGATGGCAGGACACCGTTTTCAGTATGAACACGCGGATCGATTGCTCGATCCGAAGCGCAAAGAGTGGATTGACCCGCAACAGGCGATTTCGATGTTGTCCGTGAAACCGGATGACACGGTCGTCGATCTTGGCGCCGGCAATGGCTATTTTACGATTCCTCTCGCACAGGCAACAAACGGAAAAGTGTATGCGGTCGATGTGCAGCCGGAAATGGTTGAATTATTAAAACAGCGAGCCGAGAAACTAGCGATCACCAACATCGAATATCGGGTGGCGGATGTCACCTCGACTACCTTGCCTTCTCATTCGGTGGACAAAGGGATCATGGCGTTCGTCTTTCACGAAGTGGAACAAAAAGACGCGGCTATAGACGAAATTTGTCGCGTGATGAAGCCAAATGGGCGGTTTCTGTTGATCGAATGGGAAGCGGTGGAAAGCGAAATGGGGCCGCCGCTTCATGAGCGGATTCCGTCGGATGAACTGCTTTCCTATATGGAACAAAGGGCAAACAACGTGGAATTGGTCCGTTTTCATCCGGCTGTCTATGGTTTGCTGGTTCACTGGGAATAACGAATGATTGAGGAAGATATTTCTTGTTGCCCATATACTATATAGGGTATATAATGATCATGCCTAGGTCAATCGAGGGGGTGAAGCGTTGATCGTCAGCAGTTTGGTATTCTTTCTCATCCTACTGAGTGCGGCGTTGTACCGGCGCTATTATCCTGTGAGGCGCATCGCATGCCTTCCGATTGAAGAAGTGCCGGACGGCTTGCTTCTTCTTGACTTGCGCGATTATAATGAAAGCAATGGTTCTATATTGGACCAGGCGCTGCACATTCCAGTGGCGTATTTGAAACGGCATGCGCGGCACATTCCGCGAAAGCCGCTTCATATCATCGCGCGGGATGATGTGGAAAAAAACGTCGGCATCCGGCTGTTGCACCGTTATGGCTATGAGGTGAACAGCTATTCCATTGCGTCTTGTGATTGTCAAGAAAGGGGGCGAACGAGCCGATGGAATATAACAAAGAAATCAAAAACCGCTTAAAACGGATTGAAGGACAAATTAAAGGCGTCCTTGGCATGATGGAACAAGGGAAAGACTGCAAAAGCGTCGTTTCCCAGCTGTCGGCGGCGCGCAACGCCATCGACCGCGCCATTGCGGTAATCGTCAGCACCAATTTGGAACATTGCTTGCGTGAGAGCATGGAAAAAGGAGAAAACACAGACGATCTCGTCAAAGAGGCGGTCGAACTGTTGGTCAAAAGCCGTTAATGCGTTGCTCAACAAAAAAGTGTTGACAACGTTCTTTTTCTCGTAGTAATATACCCATAGGGGTAATGGTAATAAAACATATGATGTCAAGGAGGTTATCAAAATGAACGCAACGAAAGTATTGGATGCAAAAGGATTGGCTTGCCCGATGCCGGTGGTGAGAGCCAAAAAAGCGATGGATGAACTGCAATCGGGGGAAGTGCTCGAGGTGCACACAACCGATAAAGGGGCGAAAAACGATTTACCGGCATGGGCAAACACAAGCGGCCATACGGTGCTTGAGATGAAAGAGGAAAACGGTGTGTTGATCTTCTGGATTCAAAAAGGCTAATTTTTCGATCTTCTTATACCTATACAGGTATATAGAAAGGGGGCATCAAGATGACACAGCCGAAGAAAAGGACGACAATCATTTTGTTCAGCGGCGACTATGACAAGGCGATGGCGGCTTACATCATCGCCAACGGCGCCGCGGCCTACGACCATGACGTGACGATTTTCCATACGTTCTGGGGGCTGAACGCCTTGCGAAAAGAGGCGCCGGTTCCCGTGCAAAAAGGGTTTCTTGAAAAGATGTTTGCGAAGATGATGCCGCGCGGCGCGGACCGCATGGGGCTGTCGCGCATGAATTTTGCCGGCATCGGCCCAACGTTGATCAAAAAGGTCATCAAAAAACATAACGCCATGCCGCTTCCACAGTTGATTGAGATGGCGAAAGAGCAAGGCGTGAAACTTGTCGCCTGCCAAATGACGGTCGATTTGCTCGGGCTGAAGCCGGAGGAATTGATCGACGGCATTGAGTTTGCCGGCGTCGCCGCCTATTTGGCCGATGCGTCGGAAGGGAACGTGAACTTATTCATTTAAAATGAGGGAATGATATGTCGCAAACGATCATCAACATCATGCTGCTTGTTTTGCTTGCTTGGTTTCTCGCCAGCCGCTTCATCCCGCCGAAAGGGGTGCGGATGATCACAACAGCGGAATTGAAACGCCGGTTGAGAGAACCCGGGGTGCAATATATTGATGTGCGAACCCCGATGGAGTTTCGTTCTTACCATCTGCCCGGATTTCGGAACATCCCGCTGCATGAATTGGCCACGCGTGCTCATGAGCTATCGAAAGACAAGGAAGTGGTGGTCATTTGCCAAAGCGGGATGCGAAGCCAAAAGGCAAGCAAACGATTAAAGAAAATGGGATTTCAACATGTCACGAACGTCAAAGGTGGACTGAACGCTTGGCAGTGAAGGAGGATGACGATGAAAACGATCACGCCAAAAGAAGTGGAAGAACGCCTGCGTGCAGGTGAGGCGCTTCACATTATCGATGTGCGCGAGCCGGATGAAGTCGCCGCAGGCAAAATTCCCGGAGCGGTCAACATTCCGCTCGGTTTGATTGAGTTCCGTATGCATGAATTGGACAAAAATGAAGAATATATTCTCGTCTGCCGTTCCGGCGGACGGAGCGGCCGCGCCGCGGAGTTTCTTGACCGCCGCGGTTATCGCGTCATCAACATGACAGGCGGCATGCTCGCCTGGGAAGGGCCAATCGAATCAACCATCAAGGAGGGAACTTGCCAATGATCAAAGTTGATCTGACCGTAGACGCGAAAGGATTGTCCTGCCCGATGCCGATCGTCCGCACGAAAAAAGCCATCAATGACCTGCAGCCAGGCCAAGTGCTCGAAGTGCAGGCGACGGACAAGGGATCCAAAGCCGATATTAAAGCATGGGCGGAAAGCACAGGGCATCAATATGTAGGAACGATTGAAGAAAATGGGGTTTTAAAACATTATATCCGCAAGGCGACGGAAAATGAAACACGCAAAGAAACGACATTTCCTCATGTCGTATCGAATGAAGAGTTGCAAGAAAAACTGGATGATCCTGATTCGTTTGTCTTGGACGTCCGCGAACCGGCGGAGTACGCGTTTGGCCATATTCCGGGCGCCGTTTCGATTCCGCTTGGGGAGCTTGACAATCGGATGACTGAGCTTCCGAAAGACAAAACGATTTACGTCGTGTGCCGCACGGGGACGCGGAGCGATTTGGCCGCGCAAAAGCTGGCCGAAAACGGATTTGACCGTGTGCGCAACGTCGTTCCCGGCATGTCGCAATGGAACGGGCCGCTTGATTCCGCTCAGTCATAATGGAGCGGCCTTTTTTAAACAGCCAAATATACATTAGGGGGTATATTGATATGGTGAAAGAAATGAACGTGCAACAAATGACGGAAAAGGTGTTGAACAAAGAAGCGTTGTTCATTTTGGACGTTCGCAACGAAAGTGATTTTCGCGACTGGAAAATCGAAGGGGAAAACTTCTCGTATTTGAACGTGCCGTATTTTGAGTTGATCGACGGGGTGGACGCGATTGTCGACCGTCTTCCGAAAGACAAAGACATCGTCGTGGTGTGCGCGAAGGGCGGATCGGCGGCGTTTGTCGCCGAGCAGCTGGCCGAAGCCGGGTTTGACAACGTTTATACGCTCGCCGGCGGGATGCAGGCGTGGAGCGAGCATCTCCATCAAACAAAAGTATACGAAGACGATCAATTGAAAATTTACCAATTTATCCGCGTCGGCAAAGGCTGCCTGTCGTATATGGTCGTCTCCGGCAACGAAGCGCTTGTTGTTGATCCGCTGCGATTTGTCGATGTGTATGAACAAGCGGCTAAACAAGAAGGGGTGACGATCACGCATATCGTAGACTCGCACTTGCATGCCGACCACTTGTCCGGCGGCAAGGAGCTGGCTGAGCGGACTGGGGCTGCGTACTACTTGATGAAAAGCGAAGGAGCGGTGTTTGATTTTGAGCCGCTTGAGCAACATGACACGATCGACTTTGCCAACGTTCATTTGGAAGTGTTGGCGGTGAAAACGCCGGGGCATACGCCAGGCAGCGTCTCCTTCTTTGTCAACGGCAAATGGTTGTTCTCCGGCGACACGATCTTTGTCGGCGGTCTCGGGCGGCCGGACCTTGGCGGCAAGGTGGCGGAATGGGCAGCGGATTTGTATGACACCGTGTACGAAAAAGTCGCGGCCATGGCTGATGAGGTGATCGTCTTGCCGGCTCACTACGCCAATTTAGATGAAGAAATCAATGCGGAAGGGTATGTCGGCGATACGCTAGGCCGCATCCGCGCCCGCAATGAGATGATGCAAAACAAACCGAAAGATGAGTTCATCGATCTCGTCATCCAAAGCGCCAATACGGAAACACCGCCGAACTTTGAAGACATTGTCGCCATCAACCGCGGGCTCAAAACGGTGGATGGCGAAACACAACGGGAGCTGGAGATCGGCCCGAACCGCTGCGCCCTGCATCACACTCATGCCTAAAGAAGCAGCACAGTTTGGCAAGGGACGGGGCGCGCCCCCGTCCCTTTTGAAACGAAAAGGGAGGGATGGCCGATGGATAGTTCGCTCGTGTTTCTCATTGTCATTTTTTTGATCGGCTTTATCGGTTCATTCATTTCCGGCATGGTCGGAATCGGTGGATCGATTATCAAATACCCGATGCTTTTGTACCTTCCGCCGTTGTTTGGGCTGGCGGCGTTCAGCGCCCATGAAGTGTCCGGGATCAGCGCCGTGCAAGTGTTTTTCGCCACGATCGGCGGCGTGTGGGCGTATCGAAAAAGCGGCTATTTGAACAAATCGCTCATTTTGTATATGGGGATAAGCATTCTTGTCGGCAGTTTTGTCGGCGGCTATGGCTCGAAGCTGATGAGCGAAGGAACGATTAACGTTGTTTACGGCATCTTGGCGGCATTGGCGGCGATCATGATGTTTGTGCCGAAAAAAGGGATCGATGACATTCCGCTTGACCAAGTGGTGTTCAACAAATGGCTGGCCGCCGCGTTAGCGTTCCTCATCGGCGTCGGGTCCGGCATCGTCGGGGCGGCGGGGGCGTTCTTGCTTGTGCCGGTCATGCTCGTTGTCTTGAAAATCCCAACGCGCATGACGATCGCCACGTCTTTGGCCGTTACGTTCATTTCCTCCATCGGCTCTACGTTCGGGAAAATCGCCACCGGCCAAGTCGATTACATCCCGGCGCTCATTATGGTCGTCGCGAGCTTGCTTGCCTCCCCATTAGGGGCGAAAGCAGGGCAAAAGATGAACACGAAGGTGCTGCAAGTCATTCTTGCCGTGTTGATTTTGGCGACGGCGGTGAAAATTTGGGCGGACATTTTATGAGCGGAGCGATTGAAAGACGATGGGGCGACGGAACATGACAGGTGTGAAGGCGAAACTGGATTATGTTTCGCCTTTTGTTTTCTGCAAATCCATTTGGGCATGATAAACAATGAAAAAATATCCATGAAGGGAAGAATGGACAATGTTTCATTACACGGTTGACGTGGCAACGGATCTGAACGAAACGATCGAGCGTTTGGAAGAAAGCTTGAAACAAGAAGGCTTTGGCGTGCTCTGGCGGTTTAGCGTCACCGAGAAGCTCCAAGAAAAGGGGCTTGAGTTTTCCACGCCGATGGTCATTTTAGAAGTGTGCAACCCGCAAGAAGCGGCGCGGGTGTTAAATGAAAACGTGTTGGTCGGCTACTTTTTGCCTTGTAAAATCGTCGTCTATCAAGAGAACGGCACAACGAAAATCGGCATGCCGAAACCGACGATGCTCGTTGGCATGGTGAACGATCCGGCGCTTAAAGAGTTGGCGGCCGACATTGAGAAGCGGCTGGCCGCTTGCATTGACCAATGCCGTCAGTGAAAAGGAAAAAGGTGTCCCGCGTGAGGGGCACCTTTTGGTTGTGAGGTCGGATACGGGAACACAAGGTTGCGGGCGTTTCTCCGCCGCTTCGTTGGAAGGGCAGGCTCATGGTTGAAACGCTGCTTCTTTCTACCCATTTCCTTCTCCCGCCGCTTTCTTTGCTTTTCCGTGTTTTTTGGCAGCGCGCGGCGGTGTTTCTGCTTCGAGTCCGCGAGGCGTGATCCGGTCAGGGTCGAGCCCGTTGCCGAGCGTGCCGTACACATGGCCTTGCTTCGGTTCGATGAGCCCGTCGTGTTCGTAGTAGACGCGCGGTGTTTTCCACAGCGCGGCCAACGCTTTCCCCATCGGCATTTCGTGGTAGCGGTCCGGCCACATTCGTTTAATGTGTGTTTTGACGAGCGGATAGTATTTCGAACTCATTGCCGGGAAAAGATGGTGCTCGGTATGGTATGAAAAGTTGAAGTGGAGAACATCGAGCCACTTCGGCACCGTGACGGACAAGCTGTTCGCCAACGGATCGTTCACCGGCACTAACGGATTGAGTCGATGGTTCGTTGCGATATAGCTCATGACGATCGTGTTGGCGACAAGCAGCGGAAGCAAAAAGGCAAATACCCACTTTTCCCAGCCGACCAGCCATAACAGTCCAAGCCATGTCGCCCATGGCAAGAAAAATTGAAACAGGACAACGGCGCGGTTTTTCCGGTGAAAATCTTGGAAAAAGTAAAACAGCATCCGGATCGAATGAAGCGTAAACATTACAGATAAGGAGCTAAAGGCGAAAAACGCGCGAATCGGAAACGGGATGCGGTATACCCAGCGAAGCAGGCGGCTTTTTGCCAGCCGTTCCATGCTTGGCCATGCATCCGGGTCTTTTTCTTCATGCTGGGTGTGCACATGGTGGGTGGCGTTATGCCATTTTCGCCATAGCTTCGGCCCGGTGCAAAGCGGCCAAAAGGCGATCGCTCCAAGAAGATCGCGCAGCCAAGGCGTTTTGACGACCGTGCCGTGCAACATTTCGTGCCCTAAAAATCCTAACGCCGCAAAACTGAAACCAAGCACGACAGAGATGAGGACGTTCCATACGGGATGAAAGTCGAAAAGGGACACAGCGAGGATGCCGCCAATGACCACTAAGAGATAAGCCAAACCTCCAAACAGACGGGACTTCACAGGCTGAAACGCTTTTTTGGGCAAGTGCGGGGAAATTTTCGCCGCATACCAACCGAACGGGTGAAAATCGTTCATTCCATATCTCCTTCCACTCTCCGTTTGACAAGCAGCGGCGAAGCTTGTCACCCGCTCTCGATCATCACGAAGAATTCTTTCTGGCCAAAAGCTGCTTTTATCCCAGCCGGTGAGAGGCAGGGCGGGCTTTTGGTTCATATGAATCCCATCATACCATCTTTTTGTTTGCCTTGTCTAGATGATTCATGGCAAAATTCCGAATTGGCACGCGATGCGGGCTTTGGAAAAACGGGCCAGCCGCCTGCGAGGACGGCTGTCTAAAACATCATGATCAACGTCCCCGCCGTAATGAGCAGCACCCCGATCACCACTTTTGCCGAGAGCGGCTCGCCAAGAAACATCGCGGCGAACAAAATCGTCAGCACTAAGCTCGATTTGTCAATGGCCGAGACGCGCGAGACATCGCCAAGCTGGATCGCCCGGTAAAAGCAAAGCCACGACAGCCCGGTCGCCGCTCCGGACAAGCATAAAAACCACCAGCTTTTCGCTGAAATGGCTTTCAGGCCATGGTGGGCCCCCGTCATCCAGACGATCATCCACGCGAGTGCAAGCACGACAACGGTGCGAATGGCGGTCGCAAGGTGGGAATTGACGTTTTCAATGCCGATTTTCGCCAGCACCGATGTCAGCGCCGCGAACACCGCCGCCAAAACGGCATACACGATCCACATAGGCATCCCTTCGCTTTCAATGAGAATATTTCTCATCTATTATACTATGGAAAAAGGGAACATTTCACCTTTTTGCCACGGTTTTGTTATAATGAGGAAGCGACCGACAGAACGGCTTGGAGTACATGCAGATGGAAAGAGGGATGAACATGTTAATTGCGCTCGATATGGACGGAACGCTATTAAATGGAGAGGGAAGCATCAGTGAACGCAACCGGGCGGCCATCGCCGCGGCGCAGGCGCAAGGCCACATCGTCGTCGTCATCACCGGGCGGGCGCGCAAAGATGCGCTCGCCCCGCTTCGTGAAGCAGGCCTCGTCTGTCCGATCGCCAGCTTAAACGGAGCGATTGTGACGCTTGCGGACGGAACGGTGATCAACGAGGCGCCGCTCGAACGGGCGGCGGTCCGCCCGACGCTCGAGTGGGTGCGCAAACAGCCGGATTTGTACTGCGAGACGTACACAGGCGATGCGGTGTACGTCGGGCTCCACAACCGCGCCCAATGGGAAGCGCTCGCCTCCGGGATGGCTGATGCGGCCCCGGATGTGAAATGGCTGGTGAACAAACAGTTCCAGCAGGCGCGGGTGACATACGTCGATGACATCGGCACGGTGTGGGACGACCCAAAACTTACGTTATACAAACTGCTCATTTTTGCCCTTGACCGCGAGCGGTTGCGCGACGCAGCCTCCCGGTTCGCCGCGCTCCCTGGCGTCACGGTCACTTCGTCGCATCCGCACAACATTGAGATGAACAGCGAACGGGCGACAAAAGGCGAAGCGCTCAAGCGGCTCGCCGCCCATTACGGCATCGACCTGCGCGATACAGTGGCCTTTGGCGACAGCCATAACGATTTGTCGATGTTCGAGGTTGCAGGCTATCGCGTGGCGATGGACAATGCCGAGCCAGCGTTGAAAGCGAAGGCTGACATCGTCACGCGCTCCCACGAAGAGGACGGCGTGGCGGCGGGGCTCGAGCGGGTGCTCGGGAAACGGTGAACGGGAGCGGCACACCCCAAAACGGCCGCCGAAATGCGGGAGGTGTGCAAGGCGGTTTTTCTTTCGTTAGGCGAAATAAGTTGTTGATTGATCCAACGATTGGACGGTTGACGATTTCACTCAATCGCCTAAGTTGACATAACCATATTTTATTTTTCAGGGGTGCAAGGGGGGGCAAAACAGCCCCTTGCCGCCTTAGAAAATCAATGGCAAAAGAAAGATGCTCTTGATAGAAACGGGCCTCGTTTATGAGGATTGAAACAGGTTTTGAGTGCACCATCAATTTCGGCTGTTGTTTCCCTTGATAGAAATGGGCCTCGTTTAGAGGATGCGAGTGACAGCAGATTCGTAATATCGTGCACCCGGAAGGATGGGCTGTTGCCGTCTTTCCGGGTTTTCTATGTTTCACGAAGGCAGGGGGCGGCTGTGACGAAATATGGGGAATTTGTCTTGCATGAGGAAAGGAAGTAGGCGTATCATTAGGAAGAAAAAAACGTTTCGGTATTGGTGGTGGCGATATGTTTGCTCTTTATGTGACGAATCCGCATAAGCTGCAGTGGCGGTATGTTGGAGAGGCGGGCCATCCTGTCGGAGAGGAGGTGAAGGTGCGGCCGACGTATGGCGGGATTTGTGGATCGGATATTAGTGTCTGGAAAGGAAAGCTTCCGCATGCGGACTACCCGGTGCGGGCAGGACATGAGTTGGTTGGGGTGGTGGTTGAGAAGGGGGAGCGGGCGCGGTATGATGTCGGGACGCGGGTCGTTGTGCTGCCGAATACGTATTGTGGAGAGTGCGAGTTTTGCCGAAAAGGGCAAACAAATATATGTGAAAAGAAACGATCGCTTGGCGTGAATATGGACGGGGTGTTTTCGTCGGAGTTTGTGATTTCTTCGCGCTATGTGCTTCCGGTTCCTGATGACTTGGCCGATGAAAGGGCTGTGCTTGTTGAGCCGTTTGCTGTCGTGGTTCATGCGCTTGGGAAAGTCGGGATTGACAAAGGAACGAAAGTCGCTGTGGTCGGCTGCGGCAATGAGGGGATGATGGCTGCTGTTTTGGCCCGCTATTTGGGGGCTGATGTGACGGCAATTGACGTGAATCCGCTTAAGCTTGAGACGGTTAAGACGATCGTTGATGTGCGGACGTTTACATATGATACGCTTCCCGAGGAGAAGTATGATGTGGTGATTGAGGCCGCCGGGGCTGCGAGCGCGGCTAAACAGGCGGTGGAACTTGCCCGGCCGGGCGGACATGTCGTTTTGCTTGGTTTAGTGAATGAGGCGACGTTTCCAGTTGTTCGCATCGTCCGCCATGAGCTGATCATTCATGGCTCCATTATTTATCAGTTTCCGGGCGATTATATGAAAGCCATCCACTATTTACGGATGATGCCGTTTCCAGTTGAGCAGATCATTGCGAAAACGTTCCCGATTGCCGAATATGAAAAGGCATATGAAGCGGCAGCGTCGGGTCAGCCTGGAAAAGTGGTGCTGCAGTTCGGATGATGGCAATGTTTGCGCGGCGGGAAAGGGAAGCCATTCTCGTATTCTCAACTTGGAGCGTCATGCGAAACAAAGGAGCTAGTCCTTGTTTGGACTAGCTCGTCTGCGTAAAGAAAACACCTTTTGTGCTTCTTGATGCAAGAGAACAGATTTGTTGGTACATTGTATTGCGTTGGGTTTCGGTGTATTCGGCTTCAATGCGTTTTTGTATGGATGCGCATGTTGTTGGCTGATTCCGGCATCGGCTCGATCGGCTCTAAATCTGTCAGCAGGAATAGATAGCTGAAAATGCCGGCAAGCAAAATGAGCGCGGCGACGAGAAACGCGTACATAAACGAGCCGGTTGCTTGGACGATAAAGCCGGTGACGATCGGCGCGACAATGGCCATTGAGTTGTTGCCGAACGTCAATAGGCCGGTTAACGTCCCGACGGTGCCTGGCGGGGCGATAAACGTCGGGATGCTGTAGGCGATCGATGAGGTGATGACTAAGCCGCCGAGCGCGATTGAGATACAAAGAATCGCGATGTTCGGATTCGTCGTGAAGGCGGCGCCGATGACGGACAGCCCGAGCAGCATGCCGATGACCAAAAACGTTTTTCGTACGCGCGTTGCCCGTCCTCCTTTGTTTATCAACCGGTCGACAAGCCATCCGCCGATGACGATTTCGGAGATTGTGCCAACGATCCACGGGATCGCGGCATACCAGCCTGATTTGAGCACCGACATATGCATTTCCGTTGCCAAATAGCCAGGAAGCCACGTGAGAAACAAAAACCACGAGTAGCCATACGCGGCGAAGCCGATCAATGTCGCCCACACCTTTTTCTTCGTCAGCAAATACCGGATCGTTTCCCAAACGTTTCCGGACGTTTCGTCTGACTTTTGCGCTCCGCCCTGGACGATATAGTCGTACTCTTCTTTGGACAGCTGTTTGTCTTCATGCGGATCGCGGTATGTCACCCAGAACATGACGGCGTAAACTAAGCTGAGCACCGCGGTCGTATAAAAACCGGCCCGCCATCCCCATTCGGTGATGATCCAAGCGATAATCGGGGTTCCGATGGCGTTTGACAGCTTCGATTGGGCGTCATAAAGGGAAATCGCGGTCGCTCGCTCGTGGCGTGGGAACCACTGGCCGACCGCTTTGGCGGCTGCCGGGAAATACGGTGCTTCTCCGATGCCCAAGAGAACGCGTGACAACATAACAAGCCCTTGGCCGCTGGCGATGGCAGTCAAAAAGCACGCCACTGTCCAAATGATCGTCCCGACACGCGTCACCCATTTGACGCCGATTTTATCAAGGATGACGCCGGCTGGGATTTGCAGCAGGGCGTATGACCAAGCAAACGCTGATAGCAAAATGCCAAGCTGCCCCGGGGTTAGGTTGAATTCTTCGGAAAGCGGCTGAATGCCGACCGACATGTTAATGCGGTCAAAATAGTTGACGATGACTCCTACGGCAATCAAGGAGGCAACCGCCCAGCGGCGTTTTTTCACCATAAATGATTCACCATCCTACGTTTGAAAGAATTATAATGGTGTACGAGGGGATAACGTTCCACCTTTTGTATTTTTTTGCAGTGAAGCGATAAAAAGAATTATAGCAAACTAGATTTGATCTGTCTATATTGTTTGAATATTGCATAAGAACGGGTTTTCTGTTATCTTCTAAAAAGCAGGTGCTTGACAAGTTGATTTTTCGCGGTGATGCCTAGGGAAGGGAATCTTATACAATGGTTTGCGGCGGGCAGACTGGGGACGGTGCTATACGTTCCGTTTGGCTTCGTTTCCTTTGGCTGCTGTTTGACAAGCATGATGGGAGGAGCCGTTGATGCAACGAAAGGCGATAAAAGTGAGACACATATGGATCGGCGGCGAAGAGCCGTGCATTTGCGCTCCTATTGTCGGAGCGGATGACGAACAAGTGCTGCGCGAGGCGGAGGAAGTGTGCCGGAAGCGGCCGGATTTGCTTGAATGGCGGGCTGATTTTTTTCGAATGATTGATGATCAAGACCGCGTATTGGCGACGGCCCGTGCGCTTCGGAGCGTAGCGGGGGACATTCCGATTTTGTTTACGATCCGTTCCGAGCGGGAAGGGGGGCAGCCGATTCCGCTCGATGAAAACGAAAGGGAGCGGCTGCTTGCGGCGGTGTGTGAAAGTCGGACGGTCGATTTGGTAGACTATGAGCTAGCTTATGGCGACCGTATTGCGGATGTGCGCCGCATGGCGGAACAATGCGGCATTCGACTCATTGTGTCGCGCCATTACTTTGACGGCACTCCTTCGAAAGAAACGATTGTGGCGGATATGCGCGCGGCTGAGCGGTACGGCGCCGACATCGCCAAAGTGGCGGTAATGCCTAAATCGCCGGGAGATGTGCTTGTCTTGTTGCAGGCGACAGAGGAAGCGCGATGTGAGCTGTCGATCCCGCTCATTACGATGGCGATGGGCGGACTCGGTGCTATTACCCGGCTGGCTGGCTGGCTGTTTGGCTCAGCGGTGACGTTTGCTGTCGGAAACCAAAGCTCCGCCCCAGGGCAAATTCCGATTGAGGATGTGCGGGCGGTGCTGTCGGTTTTGCAAACATATAGCCGCTGACCGGTGTTGGCGGGAATATGGCTAAGGCTTGGCGAGTACGTGTCGGTTGGGGAAGAAAGGAGAGTGCATCATGAACAGACAAACCGCCATCCCGCTCCGCGAACGGAACATCATTTTGATCGGCTTTATGGGAGCGGGGAAAACGACGATCGGGCAGCTGGTGGCGAAAAAGCTGTACCGTGACTTTATTGATGTCGACGCGGAAATCGAGCGGCGGCACGGGATGTCGATTCCGGAGATGTTCGCGCAAAAAGGGGAAGCGTACTTTCGGCAGGTGGAGCGCGAGCTGATCGTCGATTTGTGCACAAATACAAGGCTGAAAATTCTTTCGCTCGGCGGCGGCGCGTACTTGCAGGAAGAGGTGCGGCGCGCCTGTTTGGCTCATGGCATCGTCTTTTTCCTTGACTTGTCGTGGGAGCATTGGAAAGAAGAGCGGCTGCCGCTTATTGTCGACAGCCGGCCGGTGTTGAAAAACAAGACGCTGGAAGAAGTGGAGCAGCTCTTTTTCCAGCGGCAGTCGGCTTACGCGCTTCATCACTCGCGCGTCGTGATCAATGAACTGGAAGCGGAACAGGCGGCCGAGCAAATCGTCGAGTCGATCAAATGGACATGGGACGTCTATGAGCCGAACCGCTAAAAGGCAGGTGAAAAACGGCTGTCACGCGCGAATCGGCGGCATTTTCATCAGAAAGGAAAGCTGATTGTGCGAAGCTTCTCTAATTGAGAAGTTGATGGAATCAGTAGTATTTTGCACTACATCACCATCCCCCCTAGGGGAGGCATGGCGGCGGGCAAGCTCCTAGCAAGGGGCTTGCTTTTTTTTTTGCTATGGTTTGAAGGGCGATAGACCGCCAAGGAAAATTGGCACGCCGCCCTTGCTCGTTCTTGCTGGACAATCTTTCCTTAACGGGCGCTGGGAGCCGCTATTGATCAAAGGCGTCAACCTCGGCATCGGCAAACCCGGCGCCTTCTCTGGGGAAACGAAGAGTGCCGGTTGCTGCGGACGGCAACCGAGATTGATATCCCTGTTGATGTGGGCGATTTGCGTCTCATTGACCGGAAGGTGTGCGATCAGTTACGCTATATGAGGGAGCGAAGCCGTTTTGTCCGGGGGCTGGTGAGCTGGGGCGGTTTCTGGCAGACGGCGGTCGAATACGAGCGGGAGCCGCGTTTTGCCCGTGAGACGAAATACCCGCTCCAAAAAATGATTCGGTTTTCGTTTGATGGCATCACTTCTTTTTCATATAAGCCGTTGAAGCTGGCGGGTTGGCTTGGATTCTTGTTGTCGGCTGCCGGCGTTGAGGGGATGTTCGTCGTCCTTTGCCCCAAATGGTTCGCCCATTCGACAGTCGCGGGCTGGGCGTCGCTGTTGATGGCCATGCTTCTTGGCAACGGGGTGACATGGCTCATGCTTGGTGCAATTGGAGAGTGTATCGGGCGTATTTACGATGAAGTGAAAGATCGGCCGCTTTATATTATCAACGAAACATGGGGAGTCACAACGAAACATGAACGAAAACCTTCATACATTTCGTAAAGAAAAACAAGCGGTATGGCGGTTTGCGATCGTCGGGGCGGGCAATACGGCGATTGATTTTGTCGTCTTTTTTGTGCTTGCGGCGCTCAGCGTCCCGGCGGCGGCCGCCCAAATTGCTTCCTATGGTGCCGGGATGGCGAACAGCTACATTTGGAACCGGCGTTGGACGTTTGAAGTGAAGCGAAAGGCGAACATCGGGGAATTTTTGCGCTTTCTTGCCGTCAACGGGTTGTCGCTTGGCGCGTCGCTGGCGGTTTTGCTTGCAGCGGAACGGCTCGCGCCGCTTTGGCTGGCGAAAATGGCGGCTACAATGGCCGGGATGGCGGTGAACTTTATCGGCAGCCGTGTTTGGGTGTTTGCGGAAACGGGAAAATAAGAAAACGATCCGGAAGCCATGCGTTGGGTCCGGATCGTTTTATGCTTTAGGAGAGCATCCGGCGCATCCGCTCGCTGGCGGTTTGCATCGAGTCGGCGGTGATTTTCCGGTGGGTGACAAAGCGGATGACGCCGTCATCGAACGGGCTGGCCAAGATGCCCGCTTCTTTTAGGCGGGCGACAAACTCGTCGTTGGACAGTCCGGTGCCGTGAATATCGCAAAGAACGATGTTCGTTTCTACACCGGCGACATCGTACACGTCATCGCCGACTTCGGCGTCAAACATCGCTCGGCACATCTCGGGCGCCGGTTTGGTCACTGTATCGCTGCGAAAATCCATAAAAGGTATTGCTATGACTCCCCTTGTGTACGTTTTGGTGGAAAAAGAGCCGGCCGCCCATTTTCTAGCTGCCGGCTTCGCTAAGGCGCTCCGATTTGCTTTACTTGCGAATTTGCCCCGTCCCGTACACGAGCGATTTCGTCGTCGTGATGGCGACAAGCCCCATCGGGCCACGGGCGTGCAGCTTTTGCGTGCTGATGCCGATTTCCGCCCCGTAGCCGAACTGCTCGCCGTCCGTGAAGCGGGTGGACGCGTTATGGTACAAGACAGCGGCGTCGACCGCTTGGAAAAAGCGGCGGACGTTCGTTTCGTTTTCGGTGATGATCGCCTCCGAGTGCTTCGTTCCGTAACGGCGGATATGGGCAATCGCCTCATCGACATCGGCGACGAGCTTAACCGCCAAAATCGGCGCCAAATATTCCGCATGCCAGTCGTCTTCCGTCGCCGGCTTGATGAACGGATGCGATGACGCGAGGCGGTCGTCGCCGCGCAGCTCAACGCCACGGGCGTGAAGCGTCTCAAGCAAGTCACTTGTGTGCGGCCATGTTTCATGAATGAGCACCGTTTCAACGGCGTTGCAGACGGACGGCCGCTGCAATTTGGCGTTCAGGACGATCTCGATCGCCATTTGCCGCTCGGCTGATTCGTCGATGACAATATGGCAGTTGCCGACGCCGGTCTCAAGCACCGGCACGGTGGCATTTTCGATGACCGAGCGGATGAGCCCGGCGCCGCCGCGCGGGATGAGCACATCCAAATAGTTATTGAGGCGGAACATCTGTTGCGCCGTTTCCCGGCTCGTGTCCTCCAGCAGTTCAATGGCCGCATCGGGCACGGCGGTGGTGCGAAGCGCCCCTTTCATGACGGAAACAAGCGCTTTGTTTGAGTGAAGCGCCGACGAGCTGCCGCGGAGCAGGACGGCGTTTCCGGTTTTCAGGCAAAGGCTGGCGGCATCGACCGTGACGTTCGGCCGCGCTTCATACACCATGCCGACCACTCCGAGCGGCACGCGCACCGTTTGAATGCGAAGTCCGTTCGGCCGCGTCCACTCACTGACGATTTCCCCGACCGGATCGAGAAGGGAAGCGACTTGGTGGACGCCGCCGATGATTTGGTCCATTCGTTCGTCGGTGAGCTGCAGTCGGTCAAGCAAAGCCGGTGACAGCCCTTGCTCGCGACCTTGAGCCATATCTTTCTCATTTTCTTGCAAAATGAAGGCGCGTTCCCGGTCAAGAGCCTCGGCGATTTTTGCCAATGCCGCGTTTTTTTCCTCCGTTGACAGCATGGCCAGCGTCTGCGCCGCGGTTTTCAGACGTTCGGCTTTTTCAAGCAGTTCGGTCATTTGAATACACTCTCCTTTCGCAATGTGACCCAATTGTCGCGGTGAATGACTTCCGGGCGGTGCAAGTACGAGTATTGCCGCGCTTCGTCGCTCGGGAGTCCTTTTACTTTTTCTAAATCGGCGGCGGCATAATACACTTGGCCGCGGCCGATCGTGATCCCTTTTTCATTGACGACATCGACGACATCCATCGCATGAAAGTCGCCGGAAACAGCTGTGACGCCGGCGGGAAGCAAGCTTTTGCCGCGCGCAAGGAGCGCTTCCTCCGCGCCGCTGTCAACGGTGATCGTGCCGGCAACCGGCGCGTGATACGCGATCCATTGCTTATGCATTTGCATTTGTTTCGGGAACGGGGCGCCGATGTACGTCCCGTCGCCTTTTCCGGCTAAAATATCGGCGAGTGTTTCTTTGCCGCGTCCGGTGCCGATAAAAACGCTGACGCCGAAGGACAACGCTTTTTGAGCGGCTGACAGCTTCGAGCGCATGCCGCCGGTGCCAACCGCCGAGCCGCTGCCGCCGGCCGCTTCGACCATCTCGTCTGTAATGTGCGGCAAAAAGGCATATTTTTTCGCTTGCGGGTTCGTTTTCGGATTGGCGTCATACAGCCCGTTAATATCGGTGAGCAAAATGAGTGCATCGGCGTGCAAAAAGCCGGCGACAAGCGCCGAAAGCATGTCATTGTCGCCAAACGTCAATTCTTCAACAGAAACGGAGTCGTTTTCATTGATGACCGGGATCGCCCCATGTTCGAGCAACGTCGTCATCGTGGCGAACAAGTTGCGAAACCGCTCGCGGCTGTAAAAGTCGCTGCGCGTCAACAACAGTTGGGCAGCCGTGAAGCCAAAGCGGGCGAACGCCGAGCTGTACGCCTGCATGAGCAAGCTTTGCCCGACGGCGGCAGCGGCCTGTTTGCCGGCGATCGTCGTCGGCCGCGCCGGGTAGCCGAGCGGCCCGAACCCGGCGGCGACGGCGCCGGAGGTGATGAGAATGACGTCATGGCCGAGCTGTTTCAAATGGGCGATGGCTTCGACATGGTTGAGCAGCTTGTCGCGGCAAAGGCCGCCTTTCGGATCGGTGAGCGAGCTGCTCCCGATTTTGACAACGACGCGCTGCCGTTTCATCGCATTCTTCCCTCCCTCTAGAAATGTTGATATATCAAGGCTTTTCGGCCTCTCAGGGGTGCCGAAAAAATATTTTTCGACAAAATCCCTTACATCCTTTTTCAATTTTGTGGATATCTTACAGACCTAGGGTGC
>NZ_JBQPTH010000021.1:0-39651 GCF_052220245.1 Geobacillus sp. BK01 | reverse complement strand
CGAAATGGAGGGCTTGGGACATTCCCTTCATGTTGAGGTCTTCGATGACCACGCAATCATAAAGTTTCGCTAATTTGTGCGACTCCTTATGCAGAAAGTCCTTGCGCTGGTTGGCCATTTTCTCATGCAACTTCGCTACTTTCAGACGCTGTTTATGCCAACGATTCGAGCCTTTCTTTTTACGAGACAATTTACGCTCGTTTTCTTTTCACTTGCGGAAAATGCTTTTTGATCAGTCGAGAACTTGCACTTTTATAGGCATTGATGAACGTTGATCATTCCCTATTTGGGTGTGCTTTGAACAAAATATGCACATGGTCCATATCGTGATTCCATTCGACCAAGGAGATATTGTAATTTTTACCCAATCTCACAAACATATCTTTTGCATAGTCAGATATGGTATCATCCATCACTTGTCTGCGATATTTTACAACGAGAACAAGATGATCATACAACAGGAACACTGAATGGTTATTATTGTCTAATTTCATTGATACAACAGCCTTTCATTTTTCTAAAACTGATTATATCATAACCCACAAAAAAAAGAGACAACCTTAGGCTACACCTAACCGAAATTCACCACCCACTTTCACTTCGTTTAGAAGTGGGAGACTTCTTTCGGAAAGATGTTAAAATGGAATCAAGCGGCACTTGGCCGAAGGTCGCCGGGATGATGACGGCTTCCGGATTCAGTTTCCGCAGCACAGTCTGCAATTTTTGCGCTTCTTCCGCTGATACAAGATCGATTTTATTGACGATTATGACATTGGCGAATTCGATTTGTTCGATAAGCAAATCCGCTATTTCCCGACTGTCCGTTTCATCGACAGCCTGCTGGCGGTCAAGCAGCGTTTCGCCCGAGGAGAAGTCCGTCCAAAAACGGTTGGCGTCGACGACCGTCACCATCGTGTCCAAGCGGCATTTGTTCGAAAGATCAATGCCTAGTGTTTCATCTAAGTAGGTGAAGGTTTGCGCGACCGGAATCGGTTCGCTGATACCAGACGATTCAATGACGATATAATCGATTTCCCCGTTGTCGGCGAGTTGAGCGACCGCTTTGATCAAGTCTTCCCGCAAGGTGCAGCAAATACAGCCATTTTGGATTTGGATGAGCTTTTCTTCGGTGCGGAAAACGTTGTTTTGCCGGACGAGTTCGGCGTCAATATTGATCTCGCTCATATCGTTGACAATGACGGCGATGTTTTTTCCTTCTCGATTGTGCAAAATATGGTGGAGCAATGTTGTTTTTCCAGATCCTAAATAGCCGCTTAGCACTGTGACAGGAATTTTCTCCATCTCGTTTTCTCCTTCCATTTTTGAAAATAGTAATCATTACGATTTAACATCATTCATCATACAAAAAAAGAAAGCCGAAGGCAAGAGGCTTTCGTTATGTTTTTCGTTTCGGATGTCGGGTCGGTTCAGGGACAGGGTCGAAACCACCCGGATGGAACGGGTGGCATTTCAAAATGCGCTTGATCGTCAGCCAGCCGCCTTTCAGGGCGCCAAAGTGTCGGATCGCTTCGATTGCGTAGCTTGAGCAGGTCGGGGAAAAGCGGCATGTCGGCGGCTTGAGCGGAGAGAGAAACCGTTGGTAAAAGCGGATGAGCATAATGAACAGCTTGGCCAACCGAAACCATCCCTTTCTAGCTTGACTATCTTTAGCATAGGACAAATCATGCCGCCGTTCAAGAAAAAGGGATGCTTCGCGCCGCGCGGAAGCAAAGCAGGACGGTGAAGCACGGTTCGGCCGCCAACGGGATCCAAGTTGGCCAGGAAAGTCCTATGGGCAGCGGTTTTCCCTCCGCCCGGGCATGAAACGGACGTTTTCGCGGAAAAGTCCTATGGGCAACGGTTTTCCCTCCGCCCGGGCATGAAACGGACGTTTTCGCGGAAAAGTCCTATGGGCAGCGGTTTTCCCTCCATCTAGGCATGAAAACGGCTCATCAAGGCGCATGCATTTTCGCGGAAAACGTTTCCCGCTTGGGAGCGGCCGGCTTGGCGCCGCTTTTTGCGGCAGCCGCCGCGAACGAAACGGGCGGCAGGCAAAAAAGGTGCGGGACAGACGCGGTTTTGGTTATGATAAAAAGGAGAACAACTGACGAGGAGTGATGGGGGCATGCCTTCACCGGTGGAAAGCTTTGAATTGGACCATTGCGCCGTCAAAGCGCCGTACGTGCGGCATTGCGGCGTTCATAAAGTCGGCAGCGACGGCGTCGTCAATAAGTTTGACATCCGTTTTTGCCAACCGAACAAAGAGGCGATGGATCCGGCCGCGATTCATACGCTCGAACATTTATTGGCATACACGCTCCGCAAGCAGGCGGCAAAATACGACCACTTTGACATCATCGACATCTCGCCGATGGGCTGCCAAACCGGGTTTTACCTCGTTGTGAGCGGCTCTCCGACTGTCGAAGAGATCATCGATTTGCTTGAAGGGGCGATGAAAGACGCCTTGAACGCGACCGAGGTGCCGGCGGCGACGGAGCAACAATGCGGCCAGGCGAAGCTTCACGACTTAGAGGCGGCGAAAAGCTTGATGCGCTTTTGGCTGGCGCAAGACAAAAATGAGCTGAAAAAGGTGTTTGGCTGACAAACAAGCCGGCCCTAAGCCGCTAGTGCGGCTGCTTCGGGCCGGCTTGTTGTTTGTCGTCTTGTTCCTCAGGGAGCGGGTCCACCGTATGTTTGTACCCGTACGCTTTCGAGGTGGTGACGACCGCCGCCGCCAAAATGACGGCCACAATGATGAGAGAAATGGCCAACGTCCAGTACATGAATAATGCCTTCCTTTTTTCTTTCCATTATAGCATACAAAAAGGCCGGCCGCTCATATTCCTGTTGCAATCGGGCAACCTATTCATCGGTACCGTTCGGTTGTTTCACGAGCGGACAAACTGGGTAAGTGAACGATAGGGAGGAATGAACATGACCAAACCGTTAACGGACATTGTCAACAAACAAATCGCCAACTGGACTGTTTTGTACGTGAAATTGCACAACTACCATTGGTACGTCACCGGTCCGCAGTTTTTCACGCTTCATGAAAAGTTTGAGCAGCTGTACAACGAAGCGGCCGGCCATATTGACGCGCTCGCCGAGCGGCTGCTGGCGTTGGGCGGCAAGCCGGTGGCGACGATGAAAGACTGCCTTGAGCAGGCGTCCGTCAAAGAAGCGACCGGAACGGAGACGGCCGAGCAGATGGTCGCCGCCATTGCCGGCGACTTTGAAACGATGACCGGCGAGCTGAAAGAAGGCATGCAAGTGGCGGAGGAAACCGGCGACGAAACGACAGGCGATATGCTGCTTGGCATTCACCGCAGTTTGGAAAAACATATTTGGATGTTGAAATCGTTTTTGGGACGATAAGCGGAACGGCTGCCCGGAAGAAACGGGCGGCCGTTGTTTTGTCGAAAAAGGGCGCTGTTTTAGGAAACGTGCCGTGGCTTGTTGGTTCCTGCGGGCATAGAATGGCTACACGCATCCTATGTCCAAGGAGGAGGGAACGTGAACAAGCCAATCCCGATGCTCGGCGTTTCATTGTTTGGCTCGCTCGTGTCGCTTTTTGTCGGCAGCGTGGACTCATTTGTCGTAATTTTATTGGCGCTGGTCATTGTCGATTATATCACCGGCATTGTCGCCAGCGCGATGGAAGGGGCGTTGTCAAGCCAAGTCGGCTTCCGCGGCATCGTCCGGAAACTGTTGATTTTCGTGTTGGTGGCGGTGGCGCATTTGGTCGATGTGGCGATCGGATGGAACATGCATTTGATTCGCGATGCGATCGTGTTCTTCTATATCGCCAATGAGTTCATCTCCATCGTCGAAAACGCCGGCCGGGCCGGCGTGCCGATCCCGTCGGTGCTGCGCAAAGCCATTCAGCTGTTGAAAGATGAGATGAAATAAGCATATTTTTCCCGGATTGCCCCACACTAAGCAAAAAGAGCAGAAGGAGTGGACGAAGGTGGCAGACGAACGGAAAAAAACGTATTACGTGTCGATGGCAACCGGGGAAATTTCCCAGTTGAAAACCGCGTCGCCGTGGGACTTTCAAATCGAGGCGACCGACGAGGAAATCGCCCGCCTGCGCGAGTATTTCGACCAAAACTACTCGACCGACTGGCAGGCGTTTTGGCGCGCCCACGTGCCGTATATTCAATACCATTACGACCGGGAAAACGATGCGTACGACCGGACGATGGTCGACCTTTACAAAATGATTTATGAACTCGGCAACGACGAAGCGAAAGCGCACATCCGCTCGATGGGCATTCTCCCGGACGAACACGATGCATAAAAAAGCCGCAAAGAAAGCGGCTTTTTTTCGGTATAATGGGGAGAGGAAAGGAGCGAGTCCGATGCATGAATTTCGCGATTACTACGGGCATCGCGTCCGGCTGGCGTTTACGGCCGATCCGTTTTCCGCCTCTCCCGGGCATGTGTGGGTCATTTGCCGCTATGGCGGCCGATGGCTGTTGACCGATCATCCATACCGCGGCTGGGAGTTTCCCGGCGGCAAAGTCGAACAAGGGGAGCGGGCGGAAGAAGCCGCCGTCCGCGAGGTGATGGAGGAGACGGGGGGCGTGGTCGGGTCGCTTCATTATCTCGGCCAATATCACGTCGAGCCCGATATCGTCAAAACCATTTATTTCGCGGACATTGCCCGGCTCACGGAGCGGTCGTCGTATTGGGAAACGAACGGCCCGGTGCTGCTTGAGGCGCTTCCGGCTGACATCCGCGCCGATTCGCGCTTCAGCTATTTGATGAAAGACGATGTGCTGGCGCTTTCGCTCGTGGAGCTCCGGCGGCGCGGCTGGATCGGCTGAAACGCGGGCGACGGGGACATGCCGCGAAGATGGCTGCACATAAAAAGAGACGCCCATCTTTCGGTTTGGGACGTCCCTTAACGGCGGCTGTTCCACTTTTTCTCGATGATGGCGACAAGCTGGTACATGACGGTCGACAACAAGGCGACAATGAGCAGGCTCATTAATACGAGCGTAAAGTTGAACACTTGGAAGCCGTAAATGATTAAATAGCCGAGCCCTTGCTTGGAGACGAGAAATTCGCCGGTGATGACGCCGACCCAGGCGAGGCCGACGTTGACTTTCAACGTCGAAATGATCGCCGGAAACGACGCCGGCAGCACCGCCTCTTTAAAGCATTGGTAGCGGGTGGCGCCGAACGTCCGCAGCACTTTCAAATAGTTCGGGTCGACTTCTTGAAACGACGAATAGACGACAATCGTTGTGATGATGATCGAAATGACGACGCCCATGGCGATAATCGACGTAAATCCCGGCCCGAGGGCGACGATCAAAATCGGCCCGAGCGCTACTTTCGGCATGGCGTTAAAGACGACCAAATATGGATCGAGCGTTTTCGCCAGGCGCGGAAACCACCAAAGGACCGCGCCGATGAGCGCCCCGCCGACGGTGCCGATCAGAAAGCCGAGCAACGTTTCAAACAGCGTCGCCCACGTGTGGACAAACAGCGAATGATCGCCGAGTTTTTCGACAAACAGCTTGACGATGGCCGACGGTGAGCTGAACAAGAGCGGATCGACCCAGTGGAAGCGGCTGGCGGCTTCCCAGACGGCGAAAAAGGCGACAAGCAGCACCGCCTGCCAAAAGCGGATCACCCGCCGCTCTTTGCGCAGTGCGGCGAGATGTTCACGGTGCAGCGACTGGATGCGGTCAGGAGCTTGATTCAAGAGCCTCCATCTCCTTCCAAATGGATTGGAACAATGGCGAAAACGCCGGATGCCGGCGGGCGGCAAGCGGCGGGCAGCGCCGCAGTTCATCGGGAATGGCAAACGTCCGCACGAGGCGGCCCGGACGCGGCGAAAGCAAGAAAATGCGGTCGCTCATGGCGATGGCTTCTTCGATGTCATGGGTGACCAAGACGGCTGTTTTTCCGTATTGCCGCAGCGTCGTCCAGACGAGCTCTTCCAATTTCAGCTTCGTCTGCTGGTCAAGGGCGGAAAACGGCTCATCGAGCAACAGCAGTTTCGGATCGGTCGCCAACGTGCGCACAAGCGCCGCCCGTTGGCGCATGCCGCCGGACAGCTGGCCCGGGTGATACGATTCCACGCCGCCAAGCCCGATGTCAGCGAGCAGCGCCAGCGCCCGCTCTCTCGTCGCGGCGGTGAGCGTGCCGGTCAGCTTCAAGCCGAGGAGGACGTTTTCTTCGATCGTTTTCCACGGGAACAAGTAGTCTTGCTGAAGCATGTAGCCGACCGCGCGCCGCGCCGCCCGGGCGTCTGCTCCGCCCGGCCAGAGCGGTTCGCCTTCAATGAGCACCGTCCCTTCCGTCGGTTCGATCAATCCGGCGATGATCGACAGCAGCGTCGTTTTGCCGCAGCCGCTTGGGCCGAGAAAGGAGACGAACTCCCCTTTCTCGACGGACAGCGACACATCAGCGAGCGCGGTGACGGCGGTCGTTTTCGTAAAATACGTGTGCGAGAGGCGGTCGACAGAAAGAAACATTCCGTTCACCCGCTTTCATTGCGTGTTCATCGCGTTTTTGGCAAACGACGAATCGACAAGCGTGTTCAGGTCGATGCGCTTCGGCAGCTCGCCGGCTTCGGCCATAATGTTTTGCAAGTTGTTCCATTCTTCTTCATCCAAAATCGGATCGGTCGCGTACGTGCCTTGGCTTTTGTACCGGTCGACGACTTTTTCGATCAAAGCCAAATCGGTGTCTTGAAAATACGGCTGAATGACTTCGGCAATCTCCGCGGCGCTGTGCGAGTCGACCCATTGTTGCGCTTTGTAAAGGGCGCGCGTAAATTTTTCGATGATGTCTTTATGTTCGTTCATATAGCTTTGCCGCGCCATATACGAAGTGTACGGGACGCGTCCGGATTCCGTGCCGAATGAGGCGACGATATACCCTTTTCCTTCTTGTTCGAAAAGGC
This sequence comes from Geobacillus sp. BK01, assembly GCF_052220245.1. NCBI lineage: Bacteria > Bacillati > Bacillota > Bacilli > Caryophanales > Anoxybacillaceae > Geobacillus > Geobacillus sp. BK01. The sequence goes on along the minus strand of NZ_JBQPTH010000021.1, from coordinate 32,729 downwards.
TTGCGGTCGGCTCAAACAGCTGGACGAAATCGCCGGTGCCGCTCGCAAACGCGTTCGGAATGTTGGCAAAGTCGACGTTTTGAATGAGGTTCAAATCGGTGTGCGGATCAATGCCGTGTTGTTTCAACACAAATTCGCCGACCATTTGCGGCATGCCGCCTTTCCGTTGGCCGAGGAACGTGCTTCCTTTCAACATTTCCCAAGAGAAATGGTCAATTTTGTGGCGCGAGACGAGGAACGTGCCGTCAGTTTGCGTCAACTGCGCGAAATTGATGACCGGATCGTCCGTCCCTTGCGCATACACATAAATGGACGTTTCCGACCCGACCAGCGCGATGTCGGCGCCGCCGGAAAGGAGCGTCGTCATCGTTTTGTCGCCGCCCCATGTCGTCGTCAGCTCGACATCGAGCCCTTCTTCCTTGAAGAACCCTTTCGCCAAGGCGACGTATTGCGGCGCGTAAAAAATCGAGCGCGTCACCTCGGCGAGCCGCACGTTTTCAAGCGGCTTGCCCCCGCCGCCGCTGTTGGCGCCGCAGGCGGAAAGCGGCAAAAGCAAAAGAAGCGAACAAAGCCAGATCGCCCATTTTTTCATCGTTTCAAACCCCCTTTGGCTTGCGGGCCATCCATAGTCGTTTCACCTTATCGTATGCACGGGCGAAAAATGTGTGAATGCCTAGAAGGCTTTTGATGGAAAGGGAAATGCCGCTCTCCCGCAGCGTTTCGCAAATTAAAAAATCTTGCAAGACCATCATTCCGCCGTGATTTCGCACCAATCGAGCGAACGGGTTGGTGTTCCCCACTTTCTAGAAAAAAGGAGATGAGCTGATGGACGGGGACATCCTCGACTGCTATCGATTTCCGTCGCCGCATCCGGGAATCGACGTGTTTGTCGTCACTTATATGGCGCAAGGGCTGAAAGTGAAAGGAATGTTGGCGGCGCCGAAGCCAAAAGACGTGTATGACGGGCTGTTGTATTTGCGCGGCGGGATCAAGCGTGTCGGACAAGTGCGGGTGCCGCGTCTTGTCGAATTCGCGTCGCACGGCTTTGTCGTCTTCGCTCCGCTTTACCGCGGCAACGGGGGCGGGGAAGGAAACGAAGATTTCGCCGGCGACGACCGCTATGACGCCATCGCCGGGCTTCACCTCCTTCGGCGCCACCCGCTCGTCCACCCTGGGCGCGTCCATCTGTTCGGCTTCTCGCGCGGCGGGGCGATGGCGCTTCATGCCGCCGTGATGGCCGATGCGGTCTGTTCGGTCGCGGTCTGGGGCGGGGTGGCCGATATGGCGCTCACGTATCAAGAGCGGCCCGATTTGCGGCGGATGATGAAGCGCGTCATCGGCGGGGCGCCGAACAAATATCCGGAGCGCTACCGCTGCCGCACGCCGCTTTATCATCTCGAGCGGCTCCAAGCCCCGGTGCTCATCATCCACGGCGAGCGGGATGAAAACGTCTCCATTGAGCACGCCTATCGGCTTGAGCGGCGGCTCAAGCAGCTCGGCAAACCGGTGACCGCATGGTACTTCCCCGAGTTCACCCACTATTTCCCGCCGCCGGCGAACCGCGAGACGGTGAAAAGGCTTACCCGATGGATGAAACAACAGCCGACAGTGTGATACGATACGAGTAGAAAGGCGGCGCGGCCGCCAACGAATCAATGGGCAGCCAAGGAGGGTGGAATCATATGGGCATGCCGATGGAATTGCAGACGATCATTGTGACAAAAGGGCGAGAACAGCGCATCCAAGACAATTTGTTTCGGCTCGAAAAAGAAGGCTACCGCTTATACCCGCTCGACGTGCCGCTTGAAGTGCGCCGCACCGTGCAAAGCGAAGCGAGCGGCGTCGCGGTCGTGAGAAAGCTCGAATGGGAAGACAACCGGACGACGGTGACGTACGAGCTCGTCAGCCTGTATTCGACGAATTGAACGCGGAAGACCGCAGGGCCGCACCGAGTGGGCGGCCGGCTAAGCGGGGAATGGGAGCGCAAACGGAAAAACGGTTTGCGCTCCCCGTTTTGGAAGCAGGGGAAAACTAGGCGGCTTGCCCCGATTCCGGCCGTAACAGCGAAACGGATAAAAAAATTCGGGGACGAGGTGAGCCAAATGGAGATGAAGGAAGCGAAACAAGTGATGGAGCTCATCATCTCATACGAACAGCGGGGAATCGAGAAAGGCATTCAACAAGGAGTCAAACAAGGAATCAAGCAAGGGATTGAACAAGGACGCCAAAAAGGGATCGAGGAAGGGAAAATCGACATCGCGAAGAAAATGCTGGCGAAAGGGTACGATGTCGGCACGATCCACGAACTGACCGGGCTGCCGGCGGAAAAGATCGAACAGCTGAAGAAGTAAACCCGCCTTCGCATTGTCGTCGACCTCCAATCATGCCAAAAACCCGGGGGATCGACGACAATGGTTTTTAGCGCCTCAAACCTACAGCCATCAAGGTTAAAAGTCATTGACAGAATTTTTGAAACGTGGTATGCTGAAAACAGCTCCAAACCGAAAAGCTTGATGGAACAAGCCTTTTTGGGGTTTTTATCGTACCTATGAGGGATTGAAACTATGTTTGTCGTAGCATTTCTTTGACGTCCGCTTCTTCTAGTTTTTATCGTACCTATGAGGGATTGAAAGAAATATGTGAACGAACATCAGCCGCCCGTCATGGCGGCTTGTTTTTATCGCACCTACAAGAAATTGAAACCAAACAAGGAACTTCCATCTTGCTCGCCAATCCAACGCACCTCCCCCCGGATGGGGATTTTTTTGATGAGTTCCGAAATGATGTCCGTGTCTAAAAGATCTTCCCATCATTCAACCTCCCGCGCTTGCTCGTTGTTTCTTTCCAAGTCAAGTGCCGCACCGCACAATGGGGATTGCCTGAAGAAGTCGGTCAAGCGGGTTTTCGGTTTGGTCAGCCGCTCGTATTGTTCCACGGGCAACAAACCGCCGGTTTGCCCTGCGCGCCGATCGCTTGGGGGCTTTCATCAGCCGCCTTTCTCCCTGCATGACGGGGCCGGTGTTTGGCCTCTTGAAGCCGCCATTCTATGATGACCGCGTTACCGTCCATCCGGACTGATAGCATCGTTGAGCCCGCGGCCAAACAGAAGAAAAGCGAGAAACCCCGGCCGCGCAGGGGGTGTTCCCTGGCTGGCCGGGGTGTTTCGTTACACGAGCGGTCCGCCGAGTTTTTCGATGGACGGATCGATATGGGTGAATTTTTGGAAGTTCGTGCGGAACTTTTGCGCCAGTTCTTTCGCTTTTTGTTCGTACGCTTGTTTGTCGGCCCACGTGTTTTGCGGCTGCAGGACGTCATCGGGCACGCCCGGGACGTGCGCCGGGATGGCGAGGCCGAAAATCGGGTCTTGCACGGTTTCGATGTTGTCGAGCTCTCCTTCAACGGCCGCTTGCACCATCGCCCGGGTGTAGGCGAGTTTCATGCGGCTGCCGACGCCGTACGGCCCTCCTGTCCAGCCGGTGTTGACCAAAAAGACGCGGACGTTGTGTTCGGCGATTTTTTGCCCGAGCATTTCCGCGTATTCAACGGCCGGGCGCGGCAAAAACGGGGCGCCGAAGCACGTCGAGAACGTCGCTTCCGGTTCGGTGACGCCGCGTTCGGTGCCGGCGAGTTTGCTTGTGTAGCCGCTTAGGAAGTGGTACATCGCCTGTTCGCGCGTCAGCTTGCTGATGGGCGGCAGGACGCCGAACGCATCGGCTGTCAAAAACACGATCGTGGACGGATGGCCGGCGACGCTCGGGTCGATGATGTTGTCGATCGCTTGGATCGGGTAGGCGGCGCGCGTGTTTTCCGTCAGCGTGCCGTCGTCATAGTTCGGCACGCGCGTCGCGTCGTCGAGGACGACGTTTTCGAGCACCGCGCCGAAGCCGATGGCGTCGAAAATTTGCGGCTCTTTTTCGCGCGATAGGTTGATGCATTTCGCATAGCAGCCGCCTTCGATGTTGAAAACGCCGCGGCTCGACCAGCCGTGTTCGTCATCGCCGATCAAGCGGCGCTTCGGGTCGGCGGACAGCGTCGTTTTTCCCGTTCCCGACAAGCCGAAAAAGAGGGCGACGTCGCCTTCCTGGCCGACGTTGGCCGAGCAGTGCATCGGCAAGATGCCTTGTTCCGGCAGCAAATAGTTCATGACCGAGAAAATCGATTTTTTCATTTCCCCGGCGTATTCGGTGCCGCCGATTAAGACCGTGCGCCGTTCAAACGAAATGATGATGAACGTTTCCGAGCGCGTGCCGTCAACGGCGGGGTCGGCTTTAAAGTTCGGCGCGCAAATGACGGTGAATTGCGGCTCGTGCGCGGCGAGCTCCTCGGCGCTCGGGCGGATGAACAGCTGATGGACGAACAAATTGTGCCAGGCGAACTCGTTCACGACTTGAATCGGCAGCCGCGATTTCGGATCGGCGCCGGCAAAGCCTTTAAAGACGAACAGTTCGTCTTGTTTCATTAAATAATCCAGCACTTTGTCATACAGTTTGTCAAACGTCTCCGGCGCCATCGGCTGGTTGACCGGGCCCCAGTCGATCGTTTGCTTTGTGGACGGCTCTTCGACGATGTATTTGTCTTTCGGCGACCGCCCCGTGTACTTGCCGGTCGTGACGGCGACCGCGCCGGTATGGGTCAGCCGCCCTTCGTTCCGTTGCAATACTTTCTCGACGAGCTCGGCGACGGACAGCTGATGGTGCACGTACGGTTTTTGCAGCAGCAACGCCAGTTTATTCGTCATCTTGGCAATCCCCATGTTCACAACCTGCCTTCTTTTTGTAATCACTCTTGAAAATAGTATAACACATTTTTATTAATAGTCCATACTAATTGTGTAGGTTTTTTTGAACTTATTTTGCCTATTTTTCAGATTTTGAACGCTCTTGGCCTATCCCGGCGTTAAAAGAGTAGAAGATTCGAAAGACCCGCCCCGTGGAAGCCGCCCGTGTGCGTCCCGCAGCCAGTCGGCCTTAGCAAACCGGCAATACGTTTGCCGGATCCGCTCCGCCTTGTTCAAGGATGCAGCCGCAAGCGCCACGTTTAGATGGACATCACTTCCTATACAAAGGAAAGGGGCTCTGTTTGGCTTCCTTTTGATCTTGTTGAGGCAAGGGAAAGAGCGGCGGGGACAGGCGCCGATGTTTTCTCCGTCTGGGCTCGCGTGTGGAAGCAGGGCTTCTTGGTGCGGGATGATAAAAAATTCACTTCTGCGGTTGACTTTGTTCCTCCAATTGCGATAAGATAAGTCATTGAACGGATACTCTTATCCCGAGCCGGTGGAGGGACAGGCCCGATGAAACCCAGCAACCGTCACAACTGTACATGTGTGAAATGGTGCTAACCTGTGGCAAGGCGCAGTCCTTGAACGATAAGAGTGAAAGGAAGCAATACGATTGCCATGACCTTTCCTCACCGTGACAGGGAAAGGTTTTTTATATTGCAGGGAATGAGTTCCGTATCGCCACATTACGCCAAGAGGAGGAAACAAACCGAATGTCAGCCAAACGCCGCTTGTTTACGTCAGAATCTGTGACGGAAGGACATCCGGATAAAATTTGCGACCAAATTTCCGATGCCATTTTGGACGCCATTTTGGAAAAAGACCCGAACGCCCGCGTTGCGTGCGAAACGAGCGTCACGACCGGGTTGGTGCTCGTGAGCGGGGAAATTACGACGTCAACGTACGTCGACATTCCGCGCCTCGTCCGCGATACGGTCCGCGAGATTGGCTATACGCGCGCCAAATACGGATTTGACGCCGATACGTGCGCAGTGTTGACCGCGATCGATGAGCAGTCGCCGGATATCGCCATGGGGGTGGACCGGGCGCTTGAAGCGCGTGAAGGTCAGATGACCGACGAGGAAATTGAAGCGATCGGGGCCGGCGACCAAGGGCTTATGTTTGGGTTCGCCTGCAATGAAACGGAAGAATTAATGCCGCTGCCGATTGCGCTCGCCCACCGCCTGGCGCGCCGTTTGGCGGAAGTGCGCAAAACGGATGTATTGCCATACTTGCGCCCGGACGGGAAAACGCAAGTGACGATCGAATATGATGAAAACGGCAAACCGGTGCGCGTTGATACGATCGTCATTTCGACGCAGCATCACCCGGAAATTACGCAAGAGCAAATCGAGCGCGACATGAAAGAGCATGTCATCAAACCGGTCGTGCCGGCAGAATTGCTCGATGAGAACACGAACTATTTCATCAACCCGACCGGCCGGTTCGTCATCGGCGGTCCGCAAGGCGATGCCGGGCTGACGGGGCGGAAAATCATCGTCGACACGTACGGCGGCTACGCCCGCCATGGCGGCGGCGCGTTCTCGGGCAAAGACCCGACGAAAGTCGACCGTTCGGCGGCGTATGCGGCCCGTTATGTGGCGAAAAACATCGTTGCAGCCGGACTCGCCGACAAGTGCGAAGTGCAGCTCGCCTACGCGATCGGCGTCGCCCGTCCGGTATCGATTTCCATTGATACGTTCGGCACTGGGAAAGTGTCGGAAGACATTTTAATTGAAGTCGTCCGCAACAACTTCGACCTGCGCCCGGCCGGCATCATCAAAATGCTCGACTTGCGCCGTCCGATTTACAAACAAACGGCCGCTTACGGCCATTTCGGGCGCACGGACATCGACCTGCCGTGGGAGCGCACCGATAAAGCGCCAGTGTTGAAAGAACAAGCGTTGGCGTTGGCGAACAAGTAAGGCCGGACGGCGCGGATGCGCGGGTCGTTTCGGGCGTCGGCCAACAACCACCAGCACAAGAGCTGCCGGATCACGGCAGCTCTTTTTCGTGAGGGCGCGCGGCTTGTTGCAGCGCTTTGTAATAGCGCCCTTTTTCCACATATTCGCGGCGGATGCGCTCCATTTCGCGGAAGTCGTCTTCGGTCAACTCGCGGACGACTTTAGCCGGCCGGCCGAGGGCGAGCGTGTTCGGCGGGATTGTTTTTCCCGGCGGCACCAAACTGCCGGCGCCGATAAACGCGCCTTCGCCGATTTCCGCGCCGTCTAAAATGATCGAGCCCATGCCGATGAGCGCGTGTTTCCGGACGATGGCGCTGTGCAAAATGACTTGATGGCCGACGGTCACCCCGTCTTCGATGATGAGCGGATTGTTTGGACTTTGATGCAAAATTGAGTTATCTTGGATATTGACCCGGTTGCCGATCACCGTCGGCGCCACGTCGCCGCGGATGACGGTGCCGAACCAAATGCTCGTCTCTTCGCCGATCACGACATCGCCGGTGATCGTCACATAATCGGCGATGAAGGCGGAGGCGGCGATTTGCGGTGTTTTTCCTTTGTACGGATAGATCATGGCGTTCGTTCCTTTCATGGCAAAATCATGGATTCATGTTTATTTTACAAGGTTGTTTCCGGTTCGTAAATGAAACGGAAGCGCCCTATGGTTTGCCCCGCGTGTGGGGATGGCGATACTAGAAGATGAAAGCATCGTTTTTGCGTCCCGAGGTGAGCAAATTGAAAATCCCGACACACCCGATTGCGTTAATGAAAATGGTTTATCGCGACGTGTTTCCTCTCGTCCACCGCGAGCTTGCCTATTGGCGGCGGCGGGCCGAGCGCATTCCCGACCCGGAGCTTCGGCGCCAGGCGCTTGCAAGCATCGCGTCGAAAACGTTCCATTGCGAAGGCGGCGCGATTTTGGCGCTGCTTTCGGGCGACAAGCTTGAGGCGTGCGTTCGCTTTATCGTCGCCTATCAGACGATCAGCGATTATTTGGATAACTTGTGCGACCGGAGCACATCGCTTGATCCGCTCGATTTCCGGGCTTTGCACGATTCGATGCCGGACGCCTTGACGATCGGCGCCGAGCCGTCGAACTATTACCGCCACCGCCGCGAGCAGGAAGACGGCGGCTATTTGCCGGATTTGGTGCGCACGTGCCAGGAAGTGCTCGGCACATTGCGTCATTATGAGACGATCGTTCCGTTTTTGCATGAGCTGGCCGGCTATTATTGCGACTTGCAAGTACATAAACATGTCGACACGAAAGAGCGCGTGCCGCGGCTCGAGAGATGGTTTGCCCAATACAAAGACGCCTTGCCGCCGATGGAATGGTACGAGTTTTCCGCCTGCTCCGGTTCGACGCTCGGCATTTTCTGTCTTGTGGCGTATGCGTTCGGCGAGTCGCTGCCGCCGGAGATGGCCAAACAAGTGCGCGACGGCTATTTCCCGTACATTCAAGGGCTGCACATTTTGCTTGACTATTTGATCGACCAGGAGGAAGACCGGGAAGGCGGCGATTTGAATTTTTGCTTTTACTATCCGGACGAAACGGTGCTGCTTAAGCGGCTTTGCCATTTTATCGAGGAGGCGGACCGCCATGTCGGCGCGCTGCCGCACGGCGAGTTTCACCGCTTGATCCACCGCGGCTTGCTTGGGCTGTATTTGTCGGATGACAAAGTGAAAAAACAGGAGCGGCTGCGCCGGTTGGCGCGCCGGCTCGTCCGCGCCGGCGGGGCGGCGTCGATGTTTTTTTATTGGAACGGAAAAGCGTATCGCTTTTGGCAGGAGCAACAAAAACGGCTGTCCTTGTCATAAGGGCAGCCGTTTGCTTCCGAAAGGCGGCCTGATCTCAGCCAGCCCCGTTCGTTCGCTTCTCGATGGCGAGCAAAAACGGCGGGTCGTTGCGCCGGTTGAGGAATTGATATTGCAAGACGTGGGCGCGCCGCTGATCGAGCGTGCGGACGTAGTCGAGCAAGGCGTCGCGCTCGATTTTTCCTTCCGGATGGCCGTGGTAGACGACAAGGGCGATGACGCCGCCCGGCTTTAAGATGGAAAGAAGCTGGCGGACCGCTTCGATCGTCGATTCCGGCTTCGTCACAATTTGTTTATTGCCGCCCGGCAAATAGCCGAGGTTGAACACGGCGGCGGCGACGCGCCCGTGAACGTGGCGGGGGAGCGTTTCCAGCAGCAGGCTGTGGCTCGTTTGAAACAGCGTCACCCGCCCGTCCAGCCCGTGTTCGGCGAGGCGGGCTCTGGCTGCCGCTATCGCTTCGGCTTGAATGTCAAAACCAAACACATGCCCGCGCTCCCCGACGCGCTCGGCTAAAAAGACGGTGTCATGGCCGTTGCCGACCGTCGCATCGACGGCGATGCCGCCTTCTTTGAGCGCGCCGTCCAGCAAAAAACGGGCAAACGGCAAAATATTCATGATGGCCATGCGCTTGCCACCCCCTGTTTGTACCGCTTCCCTTGAAAGCTGTCCCGCCGCTTGAGTTCGGCGTCAATGGCGTTTAACACTTCCCATTTGTTGGCGCTCCACATCGGGCCGATGAGCAAGTCGATCGGCCCGTCGCCGGTGATGCGGTGCACGATCATCTCAGGCGGCAGCACTTCAAGCTGGTCGCACACGAGGCGGACGTATTCGTCAAACGACAAAAACCGAACGAGCCCTTTTTCGTATTGTTTCACCATCGGCGTTCCTTTTAATAAATGAAGCAAATGGATTTTAATGCCTTGCACATCCATGGCGGCGACCGTTTTCGCCGTTTCCATCATCATGTCGTACGTCTCGAGCGGCAAGCCGTTGATGATATGGACGCACACCCGGATGCCGTGGCGGCGCAGTTTTTGGACCCCCTCGACAAAACAGTGGAAATCGTGCGCCCGGTTGATGAGCTGGGCGGTCCGCTCGTGAATCGTCTGCAGCCCGAGCTCGACCCATAAATACGTCCGCTCGTTGAGTTCTGCCAAATAGTCGACGACGTCATCGGGCAGACAGTCGGGGCGCGTGGCGATCGACAGCCCGACGACCCCGTCAAGGCCGAGCACCGTTTCGTATTTTTCCCGCAGCACTTCAACCGGCGCGTGCGTGTTCGTGAACGCTTGAAAGTACGCCAAATATTGGCCGTCTTTCCATTTTCGGTGCATGTTTTGCCGAATCGTATGAAATTGGGTCACCAAGTCGTCGGCGCGGTTGCCGGCAAAATCGCCCGACCCGGCGGCGCTGCAAAACGTGCAGCCGCCATACGCCACCGTCCCGTCGCGGTTCGGGCAGTCAAAGCCCCCGTCAAGGGCGACTTTGAACACTTTTTGGCCGAACGTTTGCCGCAAATGGTAGTTCCATGTGTGATATCGTTTTCGGTCGGTTGCATACGGAAACGGGTTTTCGTTTGTCACGGCCGTTCTCTCCTTATGTTGAAATGGCATCATCCTTGCATTGTACCACGGATGGCGGCAAAAAGCGACCGCTGCCAATCATTGACGTGATACAGATGAAAGCGGCGGCGCATAGTAAAGATGAGGGAACATCATGAAAAGAGGTGAGCGCATGGCGACAAGACAATCGGTGGAAGAGTTTTTGCAGCGGTGCGAAGACGTCATCCGCTTTGCGAAAGAACAATATACGGAAGCGCAAAAGCAAGAACACTACAACATCACGGAATACACAAACGCGCAGCAAATGCTTGAGCAGACGGTCAACGATTTGGCGCACTTGGCGCAAAGCTGCAACGCCCAGCAGCGCGAACAGCTGCACCGGATGCGGCTTCAGCTTGAGCAGCTGCAAAACGAGATGATTTTGCTGGACCGATGAAACAAGGAGTTTGCGCGGCGGCCAATATTAAAGGTTCTGCCGCACAACAAGCGGCTTTTGCCGGACCGATGACACAAAGGCTTTGCACGATGGCCGCTATCGAAGGTTCTGGTGCGCAACAAGCGGCTTTTGCGGAACCGGTAAAACGGAAAGCGGCCGCATGGCGGCTGTCTGCTTGATGGCGAACACAAGGAGGAACAAGACATGAAGCGACGTCTGAAACAAACGAATCCGGAGCAAAAAACGCGCAACGGCCGAAACAACAACGATTTGGAACTCGGCCAAGACTTCGATCCGGTGAAACTGGCGAAAAAACAGTACGAACAAACAGGCGGCCAGCCGGCCCGCTCCAAGCAGCGGAACGGGTGAGGCGCCGCTGTCCGTGAGGGCGCCATGCCGCCCTCATTTTTTGATTGCTTTTTTTCGCTTTCCCTCATACAATTAGTTTGGGAATCGAAATAAAAGATGAAAAGGATGATGACCGATGCCCCGCGCTCTTTGGTGGCTGCTTGTCGGCATGGCGCTCAACGTCACAGGGGCGTCGTTTTTATGGCCGTTAAACACCATTTATTTGCATGAGCAGCTCGGCCAGCCGCTCGCCGTGGCGGGAGCGGTGCTGATGCTCAACTCCGGCGGCAGCGTCGTCGGCAGCCTGCTCGGCGGCGTGCTGTTTGACCGGATCGGCGGGTTTCGCACGCTCGTGGCCGGGGCGTGTTTGACGATGGCGGCGCTTGCCGGCTTGAGCGTCTGGCACGGCTGGCCGCATTATGCCGTCTGGCTGGCGCTTGTCGGCATCGGCAGCGGCGTCGTCTTTCCGGCGGCGTCGGCGTATGCCGGAGCGATTTGGCCGGAAGGGGGGCGGCGGGCGTTCAACGCTTTGTATGTGGCGCAAAACATCGGCGTCGCCGCCGGCTCGGCGCTCGGCGGCGTTGTCGCTTCGTATTCGTTCGCGCTCGTGTTTTGGGCGAACGTGTGGCTGTATGCCGCTTTTTTGGCGACAGTCGTCATCGGGCTGCGGCGCGTGCCGCTGCCGCCGCTGCCAAAAAAAGAACGGAAGCGCCGGACGGGGGACGGGGCGCCCCGGCCCCACATCCGCGCCCTCGTCCTTCTTTGCGCCGGCTACGGATTGTGCTGGATGAGCTACGTCCAATGGTCGACGACGATCGCCGCCTATACGCGCGAGCTCCATATCCCGGTTCATCACTACAGCCTGCTTTGGACGATCAACGGCGCCTTGATCGTGCTCGGCCAGCCGCTGTTAGTGCCATTGGTCCGCCGCTTTATGCCGGGGATGAAGCGGCAAATCGTCATCGGGTTCGCCGTTTTCACCGTCTCGTTTGCGATGCTGTTTGGCGCTAGCTCACTTTTGCAATTTGCGGCGTCGATGATCGTGCTTACGATCGCCGAAATGATCGTCTGGCCGGCGATTCCGGCGGTCGTGAACGAGCTGGCGCCGCCGGGGAGAACGGGATTTTACCAAGGGATCGTCAACGGCACGGCCACGGCCGGACGGATGATCGGGCCGGTCCTCGGCGGTTGGGTCGCCGATGCGTTCGGGATGAAGCCGCTCATCGGGCTGCTTGTCGCCTTCGCCCTGCTGGCCGCCGGCGCGGCGCTCGTGTATGACCGGGGGCTGCCGAAGCGGGCGGAAAAGGCGGGAGAAAAAACGGCCGCGACCGTCTAGTTTTCCGCTTGCAATCGATCGACAAATTTTTTACAATAGTAATAAATTTGTCGTTTCAAAACTAGAAATGTGAACAACGGTGAAGAGGAATAGTAGCGGACTTGACGGACGGCAGAGAGTTGACGGCCGGTGCGAGTCAACCGAAGTCAATCCGCGAACTCGCCTCGGAGTTGCCGGCGCGAACGGCTGCGGCCGATAACGCCGGCCGTGAGTCTGCGTTAAGGAAAAAAGCGGGTGCGCGTCGGCGCGCCAAAAAGGGTGGTACCGCGGGAAGCGCTCCTCTCGTCCCTTTTGATCGGGATGAGGGGTTTTTTTGTACATATTTTCGTCTATGATGCAAGTAAAACTGGATAGGAGGAATGCGACGATGAGCTTCAACCATCGCGACATCGAAAAAAAATGGCAGCACTATTGGGAGCAGAACAAAACGTTCCGCACGCCTGATGACGATGACAAGCCGAAGTTTTACGTGCTCGACATGTTCCCGTATCCGTCCGGCGCCGGCTTGCACGTCGGCCATCCGGAAGGGTATACGGCGACCGACATTTTGGCGCGCATGAAGCGGATGCAAGGGTACAACGTCCTCCACCCGATGGGCTGGGACGCGTTCGGCTTGCCGGCCGAACAATACGCGCTGGACACCGGCAACGACCCGGCTGAGTTTACGCAAAAAAACATCGACAACTTCCGCCGGCAAATCAAATCGCTCGGATTCTCGTACGATTGGGACCGGGAAATCAACACGACCGACCCGAACTATTACAAATGGACGCAATGGATTTTCTTGAAACTGTATGAAAAAGGGCTCGCCTACATGGATGAAGTGCCGGTCAACTGGTGCCCGGCGCTCGGCACCGTGTTGGCGAACGAGGAGGTCATCAACGGCCGGAGCGAGCGCGGCGGGCATCCGGTCATCCGCAAGCCGATGCGGCAATGGATATTGAAAATCACCGCCTACGCCGACCGGCTGCTCGAAGACTTAGAGGAGCTCGACTGGCCGGAAAGCATTAAGGAGATGCAGCGCAACTGGATCGGCCGCTCGGAAGGGGCGGAAATCCAGTTTGCCGTCGACGGCCATGACGAAACGTTCACCGTCTTTACGACGCGGCCCGATACGCTGTTTGGCGCGACGTATGCGGTGCTGGCGCCGGAGCATCCGCTCGTGGAAAACATCACAACGCCGGAGCAAAAACCGGCCGTGGAGGCGTATTTGCACGAAGTCGAGCGGAAAAGCGACCTTGAGCGCACCGACTTGGCGAAAGAAAAAACCGGCGTGTTTACGGGCGCATACGCCATCCATCCGGTCACGGGCGAGCGGCTTCCGATTTGGATCGCCGACTACGTCTTGATGGGCTACGGCACCGGGGCGATCATGGCCGTGCCGGCGCACGATGAGCGCGACTATGAATTCGCGAAAACGTTCCACTTGCCGATCAAAGAAGTCGTCGCCGGCGGGAATGTCGAGCGCGAACCGTACACCGGCGACGGCGAGCATATCAACTCCGAGTTTTTAAACGGCTTGAACAAGCAAGAAGCGATCGAAAAGATGATCGCGTGGCTCGAAGAACACGGCAAAGGGCAAAAGAAAGTGTCCTACCGGCTGCGCGACTGGCTGTTCAGCCGCCAGCGCTACTGGGGCGAACCGATCCCGATCATCCATTGGGAAGACGGAACGATGACGCCGGTGCCGGAAGACGAGCTGCCGCTTGTCTTGCCGAAAACGGACGAAATCAAACCGTCGGGAACGGGCGAATCGCCGCTCGCCAACATCGAAGAATGGGTCAACGTCGTCGACCCGAACACCGGCAAAAAAGGGCGGCGCGAAACGAACACGATGCCGCAATGGGCGGGCAGCTGCTGGTATTACTTGCGCTACATCGACCCGCACAACGACAAGCAGCTCGCCGATCCGGAGAAATTGAAAAAATGGCTGCCGGTCGACGTCTACATCGGCGGGGCCGAGCACGCCGTCTTGCATTTGCTGTACGCCCGCTTCTGGCATAAGTTTCTCTACGACCTCGGCGTCGTGCCGACGAAAGAGCCGTTCCAAAAGCTGTTCAACCAAGGGATGATTTTAGGCGAAAACAACGAAAAAATGAGCAAATCAAAAGGCAACGTCGTCAACCCGGACGACATCGTCGACAGCCATGGCGCCGACACGCTGCGGCTGTACGAAATGTTCATGGGGCCGCTTGAGGCGTCGATCGCCTGGTCGACGAAAGGGCTCGACGGCGCGCGCCGTTTCCTCGACCGCGTCTGGCGTTTGTTTGTGACGGAAGAAGGCGGCCTGAACCCGAACATCGTCGAGGAGCCGGCTGCCGACACGCTTGAGCGCGTCTACCATCAGACGGTGAAAAAAGTGACGGAAGACTATGAAGCATTGCGCTTTAACACCGCCATTTCGCAGCTCATGGTGTTCATCAACGAAGCGTATAAAGCCGAGCAAATGAAAAAAGAATACATGGAAGGGTTCGTCAAACTGTTGTCGCCGGTTTGCCCGCACATCGGCGAAGAGCTGTGGCAAAAGCTCGGCCATACGGACACGATCGCCTACGAACCGTGGCCGGCGTATGATGAAACGAAGCTCGTCGACGACGTCGTCGAAATCGTCGTGCAAATCAACGGCAAAGTGCGGTCGCGCCTGCACGTGCCGGCCGACTTGGCAAAAGAAGCGCTCGAGGAGCGGGCGCTGGCCGACGAAAAAATTAAAGAGCAGCTAGAAGGAAAAACGGTGCGCAAAGTGATCGCCGTCCCCGGCAAGCTCGTCAACATCGTCGCCAACTGACCGCTGGCTGTTCGGCCCGCACAGGCGGTGGCGTGCGCCGTTTCAGGCGAAGCGGCTGCCAACCGCGCCCGGGCCGTCCGGGCCGGCTTTGCCCCGCCGCCTGGCGCGGAAGCGGGCGTCCATCGCCGGCGTGCTTTTAGGCAGCGGGCGGGGAAACCGCGCTTTCCCGCCGCCGTTGGCCCAAGCGGTCAAAAGAAAGAACCGTTTGCCAAAACGAGGAACGAAAGGAGACTACCATGGAAGAGATTAAAGAAATCACCCCGGCCGAGGTGAAAGAAAAACTCGAACGCGGCGAAAAACTGAACTTGATCGATGTGCGCGAAGACGAAGAAGTCGCGCTCGGCATGATTCCGGGCGCCAAGCATATCAAAATGGGCGACATCCCGGACCGCCTTGACGAGTTCGACCGCAACGAAGAATACATTTTCATCTGCCGCTCCGGACGGCGGAGCGAAAACGTCTGCCGCTACTTGCAAGAGCACGGCTATCGCGTTTGCAACATGACAGGCGGCATGCTTGAGTGGGAAGGGGAAACGGTGCCAAAGCCATAACCGCCCCGCCATCGCCCGGCAGACGGTGCAGAACGTATCCGGTAGGCGCATGTTTCATGGAGAGAACAAGCGGCATGGTCGAGGGCAATGGCCATGCCGCATTTTTTCGTTTAGTGCTAAAGTGTGATGGAAGAGACAGCGGGGAAAAGATATAATTTTCAGTAAAATGGGACTGAAGGGGTCGATTACAGTTGAAATTAGGCGACCGTTTGAAGTTTGCCCGGCTGATGAAAGGAATGACTCAAGAAGAAACGGCAGAAGGGATTATTTCTGTCTCCTATTTATCGAAGATTGAAAATAATCAAGCCATACCGGGGGAAGAAGTGCTTGAGTTGTTGTTTCACCGGCTCGGCATTCACCGCGGCGAAAACGGGACAACCCCTTCATGGCACGAATCCGTGATGGCGTGGTATAAGGCGATGACGGACAAAGACGTGCCGACCGCTAAGGAGAGGTATGAAACCGTCAAAAAACAATGCGGCGAATCCGGCGATGCCGAGGCGACGGTTTATTTTCAGTTAATGCGCATTCGGTATTTGCTGCTGCTTCGCGATGTCAAAGGGGCTGAGGCGGCGGCGCGGAGCGTGCAGGAGTGGTATGAGGCGCTCGATGACACGATGCGCTACTATTATTGGAAGTTTTTTGGGCTTTTTTACTATTGTCAAGAAAAATATGACGACGCGCTGCAATGTTATCAAAAGGCGGAAGGGCTGATCGGGGCGGAAAGGCGGCCGAATTGGGAAGAGGCGGATTTGGCTTATTTGTTAGCGCTTGCATACAGCCGGACGTGGAAAGTGTTTCCATGCATTCACTATGCCGAGCGGGCTTTGGCGCTCAGCCAGGCGGAATATGATTTGCGCCGCAGTGCAGAATGCCATATTTTATTGGCGATTTGCTACCGGCGCTGCGGCGAAATGGAGAAAGCCATCGATTGCTGCCTGCTGGCGCAAAAAGCGGCCCGGCTCGCTGACGACCGGCTGCTCATCGGAATTGTTGAACATAATCTCGGCCATTTGAAAGGATTGAAGCACCAATACCGCGAGGCGGTGCAACATTATGAAAACAGCCTCATGTATAAGGCGGAAGCCCCGCTTGCCGACCGGTTCATTACGCTGTTGGCGCTTGTGCGCGAACATTATGCCGCGCAAAATTACCGCAAGGCGCTTGCCGCGGCCGAGGAAGGGTGGCAGCAGCTCAGACAAAGCGACGGCGGTGTGACGGGTCACTATGAATACTATTTGCATTTTTCCGTTTACCGGTTGCTTCTGTCCGGTGAGGGGGAGGCGTTTGAACGGTTGCTCAGGCATGAAGCCATTCCGTATTTCCAAAAGCGGAAAGAGTACGAAGACGCCGCCCGCTATGCGGAATATTTGGCTGATTACTACGCCCGTGAGCGCCAATACAAACAGGCGGCCCATTACTATCGGCTCGGCTGCGGCCTTTTGCGGAAACGGACGGACGCCTGAAAGGAGGTGAAGCGAGTGAAAAAGCGGATTGTCCTCGTTGTCGTGCTCGCCGTCCTTGGTCTTGCTTCCGCCTTCGCCGGCGGAACCGGCGTGAAAGAAGCGGCGAAAGACGAACATCCGCCGCCGACCGTGATCGCCCGGTAACGGAGCGTGCGGCAGGCCGCGAAACTAGAGCAAAACCATGAACAGAGGCGCCCTAAAGGGCCCTTTTTTTTATGGGCGCAGAAAGCCCCTTCCCCGAAACGGCGGCGTCCATACGAACAGCGGCATTGTCAACAAGGCGGCGTATTTGCTCAGCCAAGGCGGCACCCACTACGGGGTGAGCGTCACCGGCATCGGCCGCGACAAAATGGGGAACATTTTCTATCGCGCGCTCGCCTACTACTTGACGCCGACCGCGAACTTCAGCCAGCTGCGCGCCGCCTGCGTCCAGGCCGCCGCTGATTTGTACGGCTCAACAAGTCAGGAAGTGAACGCGGTGAAACAGGCGTTCAATGCCGTAGGAGTCTACTAAACTGAATGCAGCGGAACCGCAGCATTCGTTCCAATGCGGCGGGATTGCATCAGCCCCGCCGCTGAAAGCTGCGGTATTCTTTTGGCGGGAAGCGTCAAACGTTCTATGCCCCCCCCGCACAGGCTATCCCCTTGGGTATCGCAAGTCAAGGAAGCTGCTTGAGCATGATTCGGCCGGTCAATAAGGCAGGCGTCTCGAAGAGTTTTGGGAGTTTTGCGTAACGGGCCAAAAGGCTCGTCTTGCCGTCCATCGCAGCAACCATGACCGGTCAGAACCGTGGATTGCGTTCGGTCTCAAGGTCTGGCGATTAAACGGAAAATCAATGCGAAATACGTTGTCCGCAAATTGAAAAACCTGCTGACATCCGCCTCCTCTTTTTGCGACCCATGGCATCGGGAGGGGAGGGTGTATTCCGCCATCCGTCCGAGGGGCGCCGCTTTGCCGGGTCCGCCCCTTTTTTGCCGCGCCGGGCAGGACTTTCCTTCTTCGTGTGGAAAAGGAAAAAGAAAACGGGGGATCGCCATGTATAAAGTCAAAGTGTTCGACAAGGAACATGAAAAAGATTTGGAGGCGGCGGTCAACGATTTTTTAGCCCGCCTGAAAGACGGGCAATTGATCGATGTCAAATACAGCGTCGCCGCCATGGAGTCGGAAGGCGAGCAAATTTACTGTTTTTCCGCCATGGTCATTTACCGGACGTGATCGGTTGCCCGGCGCAAGGGGCCGGACTGTTCGGGCGTCTGCCTCCCCGCCCGGCCCGATGCGGCCGCTGCCTGTCGTGAAGACGGGCGCGCCGGCATGACGAGGGGCGGCCGGGGGCATGGGAAAGCGGCCGCGTCCGGTTTAGCGCGGGTTGTCAATCCACGGCGGCCCGCGCCGGCGGTCCGCTTTCTCCGCTTTTGGCCGCGAGCGCATGACGGGCGGCGTTCATGCCGGCAAGGCGCCCGGTCACCAGGGCGGCGGTGATGTTGTAGCCGCCGGTGTAGCCGTGAATGTCCAAAATTTCGCCGCAAAAGTAAAGGCCGGGCATGCATTTGGACGCCATCGTTTTCGGCTCGATTTCTTTCACCGATACCCCGCCGCCGGTGACGAATGCTTTCTCAAGCGGAAGCGTGCCGTGGACATGGAAGGTGAACCGCTTGCATAGACGGACGAACGCCCGCAAAGCGTCATGGCTCACCGCGCCGGCCGCCGCCTGCGGGCTGATGCCGGCTTGCTCAAGCAAAAAGGAGGCGTACCGTTCCGGCAGCACCGTTTTGGCGATCGTTTTCACCGCTTTTTTCGGCCCTTCTTTGCACTGGGCGGCCAGCCGTTGAAACAGCTCTTCCTGCGTCACATCCGGCAGCGCGTCAATGCTCATGTTGACCGCGCCATCCGCCGCTTTTTTCAGCGCTTTGACGACAAACTGGCTGCAGCGGAGGGCGGCCGGCCCGGAAATGCCGAAGTGGGTAAACAGCATGTCCATCCGGTGGGTGATGACCGGCTTGCCGTTCGGCTTCAGGACGCTCAAGGCGACATCACGGAGCGACAACCCTTGCAGCGCCCGCTTTTGGATGAACGGCTCGTGCGAGACGATCGGCACTTCGGTCGGAAACAGTTCGGTCACCGTGTGGCCCGCTTTTTCCGCCCACGGATAGCCGTCGCCTGTTGAGCCGGTTTGCGGCACCGATTTGCCGCCGGCGGCGACGACGACCGCCCGGGCGCGGATCGTTTCGCCGTTTTTCAACACGACGCCCGCCGTCCGCCCGTTTTCGTACAACACGTCAGCGGCCGGCGCCTCAAGCCGGACGTCGACGCCAAGCCGCGACAGTTCGCGGACAAGCGCCGCCACGACCGATTGGGCGCTGTCGCTTTTCGGGAACATGCGGCCGTGGTCTTCTTCTTTGAGCGGCACGCCGAGCCGCTCAAAAAAGCGGATGATGTCTTCATTGTTGAAAACGGAAAAGGCGCTGTACAAAAAGCGGCCGTTGCCGGGGATGTGGCGGACGATTTCGTCAATCGGCAGCCGGTTCGTGACGTTGCAGCGCCCGCCGCCGGAGATGGCAAGCTTGCGGCCGAGCTTTGTCCCTTTTTCCAAAAGCAGCACGTTCGCCTTTTGTTCGCCGGCGGCGATCGCCGCCATCAATCCGGACGGCCCGCCGCCGATGATGATGACGTCGTACTCCATCTCGATTCCATCCTTTCGTTGTCCGCAAGCAGACAATGTTTTTCGTTCCGTTGCCAACTATGATAAAATAGGAATGTTGCCATTTTCAACGTCCACGGTTAGGGAAGGGATCGTATGTCAACATCGAAACTGCTGCGCGGCACATTTATTTTAACCGCTGGCGTGATGATTTCCCGCCTGCTCGGCCTGTTTTACGTCATTCCGTTTTACCATCTTGTCGGCGAGCGCGGCGGGGCGCTGTACGGATACGGCTATGTGCCGTACCAAATTTTTTTAAGTTTGGCGACCGCCGGGCTGCCGGTGGCGGTGTCGAAATTCGTATCGAAATACAATGCGCTCGAGGAGTACCGCGTCGGCTACAAGCTGTTTCGCTCCGGCCTTGTGCTCATGCTCGCCAGCGGCCTCCTCTCATGGCTCATTTTGTACGGGCTGGCGCCCGTTTTGGCGCCGCACGTCGTCGATGAGGAAACGAACGTCAACTCGGTCGAGGATGTGGTTACCGTCATCCGCGCCGTCAGTTTTGCGCTCATTGTCGTGCCGGTGATGAGTTTGATCCGCGGCTTTTTCCAAGGGCACGAATCGATGGGGCCGACGGCGTTGTCGCAAGTCATCGAGCAAATTGTGCGCATCGTCTTTTTGCTTGGGGCTTGCTATGTCATTTTGCGCGTTTGGGACGGCTCGATCGTCGCGGCGGTGAGCGCGGCGACGTTTGCCGCCTTTGTCGGCGCGGCGGGCGGGCTTGTCGTGCTGCTTGTGTATTGGTGGAAACGGCGCCGGCATTTGCGTTCGCTTCTTGAACAAGACCGCGGCCAAGTGAGCGTAACGCTCCCGGCGATGTATAAGGAGCTGCTTTTGTCTTCGATTCCGTTCGTCTTTGTCGGCCTGTCGATGTCGCTGTATCAGCTCATCGACCAGTTTACGTTCAACCACGCGATGGCCGCGGCCGGGCGCGGCAGCATCTCGGAACATGCGTACTCGGTGTTCAATATGTGGGCGCAAAAGCTCGTCATCATTCCGGTGACGCTGGCGACCTCGTTCAGCTTGGCGCTCATCCCGACGATCACGAAAGCGCACGTTGAACAAAACCGGAAGGCGATGCGGCAATATTTGAACCAGACGTTTCAAGTGCTCATGTTTTTAACGCTCCCGGCGGTGGTCGGCATGGCGGTGCTCGCCGGTCCGATGTACAGTTCGTTTTACAGCTATGACCCGCTCGGCGAGCAAGTTTTGCGTTGGTATGCCCCGGCGGCGATTTTGTACGCATTGTTTTCCGTGACGGCCGCGATCATGCAAGGGATCAATCAGCAGCGGTTTACGGTGATCAGCTTGGCGGCCGGCCTGCTTGTCAAACTGTCGCTCAACACGTTGTTCATTACGCAGTGGGCCACAATCGGCGCCATCGTCGCGACGATGGCCGGGTATTTCGTCTCGGTGGCGTTCAACTTATGGATCATTCAACGGCACACCCGTTACCGCTATCGCTTTGTCATCCGCCGGACGGCGTTTATGGCCATATTGACGGCCGTCATGTCGGCGGCTGTGATGGCGGTTGCGGCGTTGGTCGGGCGGTGGATCGATTACCGCGATGGCACGGCGGAGTCGGTGTTCGTCGCCGCGACGGGCGTGGCGGCCGGCGCGGCGGTGTACTTGTTTCTCAGCATTCGCTCCGGCCTGTTTGCGGCCCTATTCGGCGACCGGTTTGCCTTTTGGCGGCGCCGGAAAGAGAGCAAAGCGGTGTCGTAGCGGCCGGGCGGGACGAAAAAAACGGCCGCGTCCCCGGTGGCGGCCGTTCTGCTGCCGGGGTTTATGGCCGTCCGTCCGGGCGCAAGCGGCGGCAAAAAAAGAAGGCGGTTTGGCCACCGCCTTCTCTCGTTCATGGCGCTCACCCGAGGCCGAGCCGGCGCTCAATGCGGTCGAGGCGGCTGTCCACCCGGTCAAGCCGGCGGTCAAGCCGTTCCACCGCCCGCTCGAGCCGTTCGATGCGCCGCGCCCAGGTGGCGAACTGCCCGCCGGGGAACCCGGGCCAAAACTGGCCGCCCGGCGGCTGTTGGCGGTAATCGTCAAACGTCGGGACATAATAGTAATACTCGTTCATCGGCCAATCCCCTTTCTGCATGTTTCCCTCATAGTGTATGGTGAGGAGGCAAAAGCGGACTAGATAAACGCCCAAATAGAGGAATATTTTAGGAGGGAGCTTCGTGGAACTGCGCATTGACAAGCTGCTCGCCCATATGGGATACGGGACGAGAAAAGAAGTGAAAAAATTGCTCAAATCCGGCGCGGTCAAAGTGGACGGCGCTGCCGTCCATGACGCGAAAACGAAAGTGCGGCCCAACGAGCAGGCAGTAACTGTCTGGGGGGAGCCGGTTGTGTACAGGCCGTTTATTTACCTCATGATGAACAAGCCTCCAGGCGTCATCTCGGCGACCGAAGATGCCATGGAGGAGACGGTCGTCGATTTGCTTGAGGAGGAAGACCGGCTGTTTGCCCCGTTTCCGGTCGGGCGGCTTGACAAAGATACGGAAGGACTGTTATTGCTGACCAATGACGGACAGCTCGCCCATCAATTGTTATCGCCCAAAAAACATGTGCCGAAAACGTATTTTGCGGTCATTGACGGGGAAGTGACGGAAGCGGATGCGGCGTCGTTCCGGCGCGGCGTCGTGCTCGATGACGGCTATGAAACGAAGCCGGCTGAGCTCGTGATCTTGAAATCCGGGCCGCGCTCGGACGTTGAATTGACGATCACCGAAGGGAAATTCCATCAAGTGAAGCGAATGTTTCAGGCGGTCGGCAAGCGGGTCGTGTATTTGAAACGGGTGAAGATGGGGCCGCTTGCCCTTGATCCAGACCTAGCGGTCGGTGAGTATCGGGAACTGACGGATGAAGAGGTGGGGAAGCTAAAGCAATACCGGGCGGGCGAAGACGAAAAAAAAGGAACCTGAGGCGGTTCCTTTTTTATGGAAATGTAAATGGATATCCGTTTGGTAGGAAAAACCGTTTCGCATCCATCTCTCATCCGTTTTGCCCTGTTGGCACCGGTTAAGAAGAGATACGCACTTTTTTGTTTGTGGTCGTCCATTTGCCCTTGCTCGGGCTGCGAACGAGATCATTGTAGAGAAGCACGTTTAAGTCACGCTGGATCGTTCTTGGGGTGGTGCCGAACTCATCAACAAGTTCTTGGGTCGTAACCGTTCCTTTTTCACTAATGTACATATACACGGATTTGATGCGGGTAAGCATCCGGTGTGTTGAAGGTTTCAAAAGACCACTCCCTATCTTAGCATCATTCGCATGGCACAACCGACAGCTTGCAGATGAGAGATGTCTTTATCTGTTTACTACCATTGTACACGAAACGAATGGGAAAATGCTACCCGTTTGCCCTTATTCGCGAAAAATTTAAACTTTTTGTAGCGAAAACGAAACAAAGTTGTGACGAACGAAACATTTTGACTTCTTTTGTTTGATGTGATACGTTGGCAACAAAGAGTGATCAAACAGAAAGGAAGAATGATGTGAACATCAATTGGCTCGAGGAGGCGCGGAAACGGAAAGACGAGTTGATCCGCGATGTGCAAGCGCTTGTCCGCATTCCGAGCGTCCGCGACGATGACGGGGCGAAACCGGGGGTGCCGTTTGGCCCGAAGGTGGCGGAGGCGCTCGAGTATATGCTGCGTCGCGGCCGGGAAGAAGGGTTTCAAGTGAAACATGTTGACGGGTTTGCCGGGCACATTGAAATGGGCGCAGGGGAGAAGCTCATCGGTGTGCTCGGCCATGTTGACGTCGTGCCGGCCGGGGACGGGTGGACGGTCGGGCCGTTCGCCGCCGAGGTGCGCGATGGCCGCCTTTACGGGCGCGGGGCGATCGATGACAAAGGACCGACCGTCGCGGCGTTTTATGCGATGAAGATCGTGAAAGAACTCGGGCTGCCGCTTAGCAAGCGGGTGCGGCTCATCATCGGCGGCGACGAAGAAAGCGATTGGCGCTGCGTCGACCATTATTTTCAACATGAGGAAATGCCGGATGTCGGATTTGTCCCGGATGCCGATTTTCCGATTATTTATGCGGAAAAGGGAATCATCGACACCGATTTGCTGTACCGTCCGGCTGGGCCACAAGGGGCGGGGGCGCTCACCCTTGTCTCGTTTCAAGCCGGCCGCCGCTACAATATGGTGCCTGATGCGGCCGAAGCCGTCGTCGAAGGGGCCGGGCCGGAGGAATGGTCGAGCCGTTATAAGCGGTTTTGTCGGGAACACGGATTAAGCGGGCACATTCGCCATAGCGGCGAAGCGGTGACGCTTACGCTCGAAGGGGTGTCCGCCCATGGCGCCGAACCGGAGCGCGGCCAAAACGCCGGCGTGTATTTGGCGGACTTTTTGGCGTCTTGGCCGCTCGATGGCCAAAGCTTGCCGTTTGTCCGGTTTGTGGCGTCCGCCTTTTCCGGCGACACCTGCGGCCGGAAGCTCGGCCTGGCGTACCGGGATGCGCAAAGCGGTGAGTTGACGGTGAATGTCGGCGTATTGTCGTACGACCGCGGGCATGGCGGAACGATCGGGTTGAACATCCGCTATCCGGTGACAGCCGACGGCGGCGCGATCCGCCGGACGCTCGCCGAGACGGCCGCCCGGCACGGCTTTTCCCTCGGCCGTTTTGCCGACACGAAGCCGCATTACGTCGATCCCGGCCATGAGCTGATCCGCACGCTCCAGCGCGTGTATGAACAACAAACCGGCGAGCCGGCCCGGCTGTTGGCGATCGGCGGCGGCACGTACGCCCGCGCCCTGACAGCCGGCGTGGCGTTTGGGGCGTTGTTTCCGGGCCGGCCGGATGTCGCCCATCAAAAAGATGAATATATCGAAATCGATGATTTGGTGAAGGCAACCGCCATTTACGCCCAGGCGATGTATGAGCTGGCGAACTAAACGGCTGCCCGCCGGCCGGAACACGGCCGCAGGGCGGGCGTTTTTTCGATGAAAGGGGAGAACAGGATGGAAGCGGCGTTAAAACGGGGGGCGGCGCGAAAAACGGTGTTTCCGCTCTTTTATTTTCTCATCTTTTTTGCTTTTGGCGCCCTTTTTCCGCTTTTGTCCGTCTATTTGCAGGAAGAGGCGCGCCTCCCGGGGGCGGCGATCGGCTGGATTATGTCGATTCCCCCCATTGTGACGATGGCCGCCCAGCCGCTTTGGGGCATGGCGACCGACTATACGCGCAAACCGGTTGGGATGTTACTGATCGCGCTCGTCTTGGCGGCGTTGTTCGGGCTTGTATATTCGTTCGTTGGCAGCTATGAAGCGTTTGTCGTGTTGACGGTGCTGCTTGCGACGGTTCAGAGCGCCATCGTTCCACTCTCGGACAGCCTTGCCCTTCGCCATGTGTACGAGCAAGGCGGAAACTACGGAGCGATTCGGCTGTGGGGATCGCTCGGCTTTGCGGTGGCGGTGTTTGTTGTCGGGTGGCTGTCCGAACAGACCGGGTTTGCGGCGATTTTTTATGCGTTTTCGCTGACGCTGCTGGCCGCGGCCGCATTGACCGCCCACCTGCCGCGCTACCGGATGGCGGCGCCGACGGGGCGGCTGACGCGGCGTGACATCGGCGGGCTGCTTTCGATCCGCCCGTTCCGGCTGCTGCTTGTGGCAACGTTTTTATTGTTCGGTCCGATTTTGGCCAACAACTCGTATTTCGGACTGTTGATTCATGAACTTGGCGGCACGCTGACCGGCATCGGCTTCGCGTTTTTGCTTGCGGCCGGAAGCGAGGCGCCGTTTATGAAAGCGGCGGACCGGCTCATCCGCCGCTTCGGCATGGCGCGCCTGCTCATCCTGGCCGCGCTTCTGTCGGCGGCCCGCTGGCTGTCATATGCCGTTGATCCGCCGCTTTGGTTTGTGTATATGACAACGATTGTGCAAGGATGTTCCGTCGGGTTGTCGATTCCGACCGCGCTCCAGTATGCGCGCCGCCTGGCGCCGGAGCGGGTGGAGGTGACGGCGGTCGCTCTTTACTCGGCGGTCGGCAACGGCCTTGGCGCTTGGTTTTGCACACTGTTGGGCGGGTATTTGCTTGAGCGTTGGCACATTGGCGCGGTTTATTCGTTTTTTGGCGCTTGCACGCTCGCCGGCGTATTCGTGCTGCTTTGGCTTGCCAAACTAGACCGAGACGATCAATCGGCAGGTGAAAGAGGATGAAACGAAACCATTATTTTATTGCCGTTCCGCTGACAGCGGAGGCCAAACACGCCATTGCCCGTTTTGCGGCGGATGCAGCGCCATCGCTTCCGTTCCGTACATGGGTGCATGAGCAAGACTACCATATTACCCTTGTGTTTTTGGGGGATGTGCCGCCGGAGAAAATGGGCCCGCTATGGGAAGCGGTGGCGGCGGCCGCTTCTCGCTATGCGCCGTTTTCCCTTGCGCTTGCGGGGCTCGGGACGTTCGGGGAACGCACAGCGCCGCGCATTTTTTGGCAAGGGGTGAAGGCCGAGAAAACGCTCGACGCGCTGCGCCGCGATGTGTACGAGGCGTGCCTGCGGCTCGGCTTTTCCCTTGACCGGCGGCCGTTTGCCCCGCACATTACGATCGCCCGCAAATGGCGGGGCGCCGCGCCGTTGCAGCCGGAGGCGCTCCGCTCGCTCCCGGCCGCTTCGGCGGTGTTTTCGGTGCCGGAAATTGTGCTGTACCGGACGAATATGGAGCAGACACCGAAATACGAAGCGATCGCCTCGTTCCCGCTGCTTGGCGCCCGAGCCGGCCAGAGCGGGTGAAGGCATGGGGCAGCTTTTAAAGCTGCGGGATTACATTTCCCGCTATGAAACGGACGTGTATCATTATGTGCCGGAATTTATCCGGCTGAAACAATGGCAGTGGGAGCAGGCGAAAGCGCGTTGGGAAGCGGAGCGGGACGCCGCCGGCGCGCAGCGGGAACCGGAAGAAACATGGGATTTTTTGCTTGACAAGCCGTCATGGTGGGAGCGGCTCACAAAGCGGTGGCGCCGCGGTCCGGCGCCGGCGGACGAGGAGGAGCCGGCGGCGGGGCCGACCGTCCGGGCGGCAACGGTCGAGGAGCTGAAACGGCAGTTTCTCGATGAACTGTTTCAGCTGCAGCTGAAATGGGCGAGTTCGACGGTGACGTACGCTTCTTTGCTCGATGACGCGCTGTATGGCGATGAGACGTTGAAATATTTTTTGCAGCGGTTTCCGGATACGTATTTATGCTTTTACCAACCGGTCGCGGTAGCCGGTAAGGCGCTCGTCGAGCTCGAGACGGTCATACTGACGCCGACGGCGGCTTGGTGCATTGCCTTTGTCGAGGGAAAGCCGGACAATGTGGTGATCGCCTCCACAGGCCGATTTTGGACGGAGCGGGCCGGAACGGAAGAAACAAAGCGGGTGAACCCGGTCGTGTCGCTGCGGCGGACAGAGCAAGTCCTTTCTGACGTTTTCCAAAAACAGGGGATCGACTGGCCGATCCATCTCGTGCTGTTAAACCGCTACGGCTACATTGACCACGGCCACCTGTTTCCTTTTGTTCATTATATTGATAAACGAAATTATGAACAATGGTTTTCCCGCCTGCGCCGCTCGGCCCTCCCGCTTCGGCACGGGCAGCTGAAGGCGGCGCAGGCGCTGCTCGGCCATTGCGCCAGTTTTTACGGCCGCCGCCTTGATGGGAATAGCGGCGGCGAAGAACGGCAACAATAGAAGCATCTGTGCATCGATGGGGCGAACCGGCCGATTTTTTGGCACCGCCCTTTTTCTTTTGCGTATGATAGTAATAACGGGAGGCCAAAAAGGGGGGTGAGCCAACATGCTTCACATTAGCCGAACGTTTGTCGCCTATTTGGACGAGATGGATCAACTTACAGTGCTTGTGCCGAAGTCACGCGGCGTTGACGGGATGGCGCCATTTACGATGGTGACGCCAGGCGGAGAGGAGATTCCGCTTTCCGTGCGGCAGACCGAGGATTTGGGGGAGACGGTAAAATACGTATGCCGGTTTGCATCCGCGTTCGAATTTGGGGCGACGTATTGGGTTCGCGCCTGTTCAGGGGAGATGACCGATGTGCAAATCGGGGCTGTCGTGCGGACGGCGGCGTTTGATGATCAGTTTTTTTACGAAGGGAAGCTGGGGGCCGACTATGCGAAGGAACAAACGATATTCCGCGTCTGGGCGCCGACGGCTACCGCGGTTAACGTCAAGTTGATCCCCCCGGATGGCGGCGCTGCCCGCTATGTGCCGCTTGAGCGCGGAGAGCGCGGCGTATGGTCAGCCGCCGTCCCCGGCGACTGGGAACGGGCGCATTACGCGTATGTGGCCTGCATTAACCGCGTATGGCGCGAAGCGGTCGATCCGTATGCGACTGCGGTTTCCGTCAACGGTGAGTATGGCGTTGTCATCGACTGGGAAAAGACGAAACTCGCGCCGTCCTCCCGTCCGCTGCCGCCGCTTTCGTCGCCGGTTGACGCCGTGATTTACGAGTTAAGCATCCGCGATTTTACGAGCCACCCCGACAGCGGCGTCACCCATAAGGGGAAGTATCTCGGGTTGGCGGAGGAGAACACAAGCGGGCCGAATGGGACGCCGACCGGGCTTTCGTATTTAAAAGAGCTGGGTGTCACTCATGTGCAGCTTATGCCGTTTACCGACTTCGCCGGAATCGATGAACGCGATCCGTCAGCGGCGTATAACTGGGGATACAATCCACTTCATCTATATGCACCGGAAGGAAGTTATGCAACCGATCCGGCTGATCCTTACGCGCGCATTCTTGAATTAAAACAGATGATCCGGACGCTGCACGAAAACGGCTTGCGCGTAGTGATGGACGCAGTGTACAACCACGTCTACGACCGGGAGCAGTCATCGCTTGAGAAGCTCGTTCCCGGCTATTATTTCCGCTACGATGCGTACGGCCGGCCGGCGAACGGCACCGGCGTCGGCAATGACGTCGCTTCAGAGCGGCGGATGGCGCGTCGTTGGATCGTCGATTCGGTCACGTTTTGGGCGAAAGAGTACGGCTTGGACGGATTTCGTTTCGATTTGATGGGGGTGCATGACATTGAGACGATGAAGGCGGTGCGTGACGCCCTTGATGCGATCGACCCGTCGATTCTCGTGTATGGGGAAGGGTGGGACTTGCCAACGCCGCTCGCACCGGAGCAAAAGGCGACGATGGCCAACGCCAAGCAGCTGCCGCGCCTCGCTTATTTCAATGACCGGTTTCGCGATACGATCAAAGGAAGCACGTTCCATTTGCCTGAACGCGGCTTTGCCCTTGGCGACCCGGGCGGGCGCGAACAGGCGAAAACGGCCATTGCCGGCAGTTTGCGAACGTTAGGCGGGCTGTTTTGTCATCCGCTCCAATCGGTCAACTATGTGGAATGCCATGACAATCATACATTTTGGGATAAAATGGAGATTGCGAATGGCCATGAGCCGGAAGCGATCAGGCGAAAACGGCAAAAGTTGGCGACCGCGATCGTCCTATTGGCACAGGGCATTCCGTTTTTGCATAGCGGCCAGGAGTTTTACCGGACAAAAGGCGGGGATGGCAACAGCTATCAGGCGCCCGATGCGGTCAACCGGCTCGATTGGGAGCAAAAAAGCCGCCATGAAGACGATGTCCGCTACATCCAAGGGCTGATTGCGCTCCGCCAAGCGCACGGTGCGTTTCGCCTCGCCACGGAAGCGGAGGTGTTGCGCCATTTGATGTTTTTTGAACCGACCCCGCCGTCGGTGATCGCGTATCGGCTGCGCGATGTCGCCGTCTACGGGCCATGGACGGAAATCGTCGTCATTCACCATCATGAAGAGAAACGCGAAACGATCGCGCTTCCGGGTGAAGGGGAATGGGACGTCGTCTGCGACGGAGAGCAAAGTGGGACGATTCCGCTTCGGCGGGTGCGCCATTCTCTTGACCTTGACGGTATCGGCACATGGGTGCTGGTCAGACGAGAAGCGATGGGGAATGAGGGCGGCGCAGGGACGGAACCATAACGGCAACGCCTCTTCCCTTTTTGCTTTGCCGCGCAGACTTTGGCAGTTTTATGCAGTTGGCCTGGCAAGAAAAATGTTTGCATGCCGGGGCGGTATTTCAGTATAATACAAGTAAAACGGACGGAAGAAGGACGCGGCACGGCCGTCCTTTTTATTTGTGCGCAAGAAGAAGCAAACGGACACGTTTTCTATTTTTTAAGTCGCAGGTGAACATGCTTTGGAACAGTTACTAGGTAAGGAGTGGGAGATCACTCCGGCTGGCGGTGCAACAGGGGATGCGTATTTTGCCGAATATGAAGGGAAAAAGCTGTTTTTGAAGCGGAACTCTTCTCCGTTTCTTGCCGTATTGTCGGCGGAAGGGATCGTTCCGAAGCTCGTCTGGACGAAACGGCTGGAAAACGGCGATGTGTTTACGGCCCAGCAATGGCTGAACGGCCGCGAGCTGAAACCGAATGAGATGGGAAGCGAACAAGTGGCGGCGCTGCTGCGGAAAATTCATAGTTCCAAAGAGCTGGTGACGATGCTGAAACGGCTCGGCAAAACGCCGCTGCGCCCCGAGACGATGTTCGCTGTGCTCGCCGAGCGCCAGCAACGCCATCCGAGCGCTGCTGCGGCCGTTCATGAAGCGCTCGCCTGGCTCGAACAGCGCGTGGCATCATTGCCCGATGATCAGCACGTCGTGTGCCATTGTGACATGAACCATAACAATTGGCTGCTTGCCGATGATGGCACATTGTACTTGATCGATTGGGACGGGGCAGTCATCGGGGATCCGGCCATTGACATCGGCATGCTGCTTCATTTATACATTCCGCGCCCTCAATGGGAAGCGTGGCTGCATCAGTATGGACTGGCATGGACGGAGGGGTTGGCCCTCCGCCTGAAGTGGTATGCGATCGCTCATACGTTGTATTCGCTCTTTTGGCCGAAAGGGAAGGACAGCCAAAAGGAAAAGGAACAGTCATTGCAGCTATTGCAATGCATCATAGCGGAACAGTAGCCGTTAGAGGCTGCCGGAACGGTCCCGGAAAAGAAAACGGAACGCCGGCAACGCTTCGCGGCGTCTCTTTTTGGCCGGCGCGCGGCCGCGCGTTTACGACAGCCCGTTTACCCAATCGGCGAGCTGGTCTTGGTGTGCGGAAATATGGGCGTTTAAATCGGGGCTGTATTTTCCGCCTTGGCCGTAGGCGTAAATGTTCGGAAGAATGTGCTTGACATCCGCGCTCACCTCGTTGTTGGCGAGCAGCGATTTGACAAGCCGTTCGATTTGTTCACATTCGGAAACCGTTCCGCAACAATCAAGCTGGTGTTCGGATAAAATATCGCGGAGCACGGTCAATTGGTGGTTATGGTCGAGCGGCATGCCGGTCACCATCCTTTAGCAAAGCTGTACGGTTGTAATATGCCCGGGTTTGGCGGCGTTTATGCCTGGGCGTTTTCTAAAGAAGCCTCCCGCCTCAAGGAACGTGAAGGATCACCCGGTGGGGGCGGGAGAGGAACGGCGGTTGGCGTCAGCCAAAATGCATGATACGATCCACGGATATCATGTTCTTTGGGAACAGGGGTAGCGTCAAACGTTTGATGAAAACTCCACACAGGCCATCCCATGGAGCATCGTGAGGCATCCTTGGAGCCGGATTCGCCCTTGACCAACACCCGCCAAAGGAACCGGAGATGAGGGGGCATGGAAACCATCCAAAGAAGCGACGCTTTCCATGCGGAAAAGAGCCAAGGCGCGAAAGAACCCCGAATCATCGGGCGCCTACGGTTGGAACGACCCGAAGCTACGTTCAGAAAGGTTGCGTTCGCCGTGGAACGGAGAAGCCCCCTCTGCAAGCGTTCGCTAAGTGGCGGGCAGCTTGCGTACGGGTATACTACCAAAGCAGCGTCAAAACAATAAACGGAAACGAGACAGAGGTGTCTATATGCGTTTGCGCAACAAACCATGGGCGAAAGAAAAAATCGCCGCTTACCCTCATTACGTCATCCCTGATCCGGAGGCAAAGCGCGGACGGTGGCATGAGCTGTTCGGCAACGATCGGCCGATTCATATTGAAATCGGCACCGGAAAGGGAAAATTTATTACCGGAATGGCCAAGCTGCATCGTGACGTCAATTTCATCGGCATTGAGCTGTATCCGAGCGTGCTCGTGTCAGCGCTTGATAAGCTGATTGAGAGCGAGCTGCCGAACGTGCGGCTGCTCAATGCGAACGCGAAAGATCTCGGCTTGTTTTTTGCCGACGGGGAAGTCTCCCGCATTTATTTGAACTTTTCCGATCCGTGGCCGAAAAAGCGGCACGAGAAGCGGCGGCTCACATACCGGGATTTTTTGGCGCTTTATGAGCGCATATTAACGGAGGACGGCGACATTCATTTGAAAACGGACAACCAGCCGTTTTTTGAATACTCGCTCGTCAGTTTGTCGCAATACGGCTTTGTGCTCGCGGCGGTTCAGCTCGATTTGCATCGGAGCGATGTGGAAGGCAATGTGATGACCGAATACGAAGAGAAGTTTTCCGCCAAAGGAAACCGCATTTACCGCTGCGAGGCGGTGCGCCCGCGGCGGGCGTAGCGGCACACGAAAGAGCCCCAACAGGCGGGGCTTTTTTTTGTTTGACGAAAAGCCGGCGGGGGATATGGAAAAACGCCGAATGGCAGCCAGGCCGCCTTGTCCGGAGGGGATGAAAGGCGGCGCTCAAACGGAAAAAGGTTGAATGGCACCGATTTTCATCCCGTTTTTGGTCACCGATAGGATCGTCGGCTCAAACGGAAAAAGGTTGAATGGCACCGGTTCGTCCACGGAACACCGCCGCTTTCCCATCGGTTTAAAATGAAACGGCGGTGTGGTTTTTTCTTTCTCGATTATGAAGAAAATGGTACACTAAGGGGTAGCGTCAAAAGTTCTATGAAAACTCCACACAGGCCATCCCATGGAGCATCGTGAGGCATCCTTGGAGCCGGATTCGCCCTTGACCAACACCCGCCAAAGGTGAGAAAGAGTCGTCAAGGGCGA
>NZ_JBQPTH010000020.1:0-46121 GCF_052220245.1 Geobacillus sp. BK01 | reverse complement strand
CTTCTTTGAAACAACTGCGAGTTGCCCCGACGCATCCAGCTTCCTTGAATAGGCTCGCAGAGGAAGGGGCATCGGCCCTAAGCCGTCGGTCGGGAGTTCGAATCTCTCCTGGGACGCCATTTACATACGGAAGGAACGCACGAAGTAGCGTGAAAAAAGTCTCCTATTGCGAGCGCCGGATCAGAGGGCGCTGTAATAGGAGACTTTCGTTTTTGATTAAACATATATGGCGAAATCACACAGAAATCAGTCTCTTATCGCGGTTTAGCTGAATCGTGATGGGAGATTTTTTTCTTCCATAGGCGATAAAACCTCTATTTGTCTGGGCCGGACTTGCCGACCTTCTCTCTTTTGGCATCGCAAGCTTGCTGCGATGGCAGAAGCATTTTCTCGTTAATGGAACAGCTGTGTTTTGTCTTGCAAATGAAAACAAATTGAAACGTTCCTTTCCGCGAAAGTTTGGTAAAATGTATAAGATAGAAATAAAATTCGAAAACGTGCCATACAATGAACATGCATGGCAACTATACGAGTTAGGTGATCGACATGGGGTTTGAACAGCAACTTGTCCATAAAACATTTTATGAAACATTGATCGATACGGGAGAACGGGATACCGTCTATGCACTTGGCGACATTTTCTTCGCCGCGTACCGGGACGGGGCCGATTTGTCGTCTATTCGTTTTGCCCAAGGGGAGGTGTATTTCCACCGCCGCGATTATGAGACAGCAATTTTTAAATGGGAAAACGTCCATAACGATTTGCGTCCATGGGCGCAAAAAAACATTGCTGACAGCTACTATGAGCTTGGACAGCTTCAGTCTGCCGAGGAGCTGTATCGCTCGATCGAGGCGGAAAGTGAAACGCTTCAAGCGGAGATCATCTTGCGTTTGTTTTCGCTCTACCGCGAGTTGGGGGAAAGAGAAAAAGCGGATGAAATGATCAAACGCGGCGTGGCGCTCTACCCCGACTACCCGAATATGACCGAATGGGCGCGTGCTTTTTTTGAGGAGCAAGGCGATTGGGAAAGTGCCATCGAGCTCGCCTTAGGGGAAGCGGTGCGGACGTCGGCGCGCCGTTGGGCGGACATTTTAACAGGCTATGTGGAACAAGGGCATGCGCGGGTGATGGCGCCTGCGCGGTTTTCACGGTGTTTGACGCTGCTGTATGAAACTGATCGGGTGAAGTTTGAACGATTAGTACAGGCGTTATGGAACGGTTATCAAGATGGCGATGTGTATTTTTCGTGGCTGGCGGAGTGGAATCGTCTTTATGACGAGCTGGCGATTGGCCGCGACTATGAGTGGAAGCGAATCCCGTCCCTTTTAGCCGAGGCGTATGCCGGGTTAGTAAAAGGGCGGTATCGGGTAAAAGAGCTAGTTGAAGTCGTGCCTCCGCTCTTAAAAAGCTGGGTGAATTTAGCCGGTGAAAGCGGGAGGGCGGAGGCCGCGGCTGCCTTATTGGCGTGGAGTGAAAAGTTTCCGGACAGCTTTGATGATGAAACGGTGAAGAACGCCGCTAAACAGCTTGTTCGTGCGGATGCGAAGTCCGGGGAAGCGGGTGTGGCGTTATTTGAGGAAATAGCCGACTGGGCGGAGGTGCAGCGGGCGGGCTCACATTTTCGTTTCCGTTGGCTTGTGCGGCAGCTTTCCGATTTGCGGCTGCACCGCGTCCTTATTGCCGGGGCGTCGCGAAATGAGCGGCTGGCGTTTTTGCGCACGGTGGTCGGTGAAGCGGCGTTAGTGGCGCCATCCGCCCCGGTGCTTGTTTGGAAAAGCGGAGACGAGACTGAAGTGACGAAAATTAGTGATGAACAGTTTACAGTTTTTGCGAGCCTCGATGAGTTTCAACAAACATCGGGGGGGCGGGGAAGCCGATTTCCTGATGATACGGTGATTGAGTGCACGGCGCCGTTTCCGCTCGTACCGCAGGAGGTGGCCTTTTTGGACATCGGCCCGCTTGGCGGGCGCGCCTTTTCCGACCATGAGGCGTTCGCCTCATTCCCGCTCGCCGATAGTATTCTTTTTCTTCTAAACGGTGATGATCCATTTTCTAGCGTCGATGAACAGCTCGTGCTGCAGCTTTGCGAGCGGGCGCCGCACGTGCCGATTCACTTTTTGTTGCCGCCGGGTGACGGGATGATCGATGAACAGGAAGCGGCACGGATCGCCCAAGACATCGAGGCGCATATTCGCACCATCGTGCCGGAGGCGAACGTGATCGTCTATTCGCCGCACGCGCCAAGCCGCAGGCAGCAACAGGAGCTTGTCGGCTTGCTTGGTGAGGTGCGTCAGCATCGGTCTTCCGTTCGCCGGGAAGAAGCGATATTGGCGACAATTCGCCGGTTCATTGCCCATTTGTTCCGACAGCGGGCTGAGGCGGAAAGCCGGCTGGCGGAATCGGTCGTCTGGAAAAAAGAAATGGCCGCCAAGCTGAATGGGGCGATCCACCAACTCGGCGATCAGCAAGAGGAGAAAACCGCGAAAATCGTAAAAGCGTTCCGCGCTGTTTTGGAAGAGACGCGGACGGCCGTGGCAGCGGCGATTCCGGATATATTGCGCAAAGCGACCGACTTTGTGCGGGAAGACAGTGACTTTTCCCGCCTTCACCTCGAGCTGAATGACAGCGTGAACGAACAGCTTCGCGCTTATGTCGATGAAGAGGTGCTGCCGAATTTGCATCGCGCCATGAACGATTGGATTGCCGCGACAGAAGAGGAATTCCATGAATGCCAGGCGTTTTTGCATGAAATGAGTGAAGGGTTTAACGCTATGTTCGGTGAGGAGCGGCTTGCGCTCGAGTGCGATTTCCGCATTTTGACCGATTGGCGGCGCGATATTGACCGGCTCGCAGGCGGCACGCAAATTGACAAGTTGAACGTTTTCCTCCGCCGCACGCCGGGGCAGCTGCTCCTGAAGGGGGCGGGCAAACTGCTTGGCGCCTTCGCGCAAAATAAGGCGATGTTGGCGCAAAAGTATAAACAGTTTATCCAAACGCAAGATTATGCCGATGTGGCGGAAACGGTTATCGGGCAGTTGTTGCTGCCGTTTGAATGGTTTGCGAAATCGCTCGAACGCGACATTGCCCAATTTTTCCAGCCGCCGTTGGCAGTGTTAACGGAAACGTTGGAGCGGTTGGAGCTTGAAATTGCCGCCCAGGAAGGGGAATTGAAGCAGATGCGCACGAATCCGGAAGCGTATCGCGACCCGCTTGTCCTTTTCGGCATCCGTCTACGCCAATGCGAACAGCTGGCACAGGCCGCCTCCACCGCGGTTCAAGTATAAGGAAGGAAGGTGTCCTAACTAACGGGACACCTTCTCTATATAGGCGTAATGACTGACGGAAAACGGAAGAACACAACTTTTTGAAGACAGCCCCTTCTATAGGCTGTGGTTCACTCCGTCACCGCCTCCATCTGCCGCGGCTTGGCCGGATGTTTGCGCGCACAGATGGAGGATGCTTCCATCGCTTTTTTCTTGCATTCTTTTTTTTTAGAGAGTAGACTTTGATTGTAAAAAGATCATACACTTACGGGAGCTTGTGGAATCAGGCTGAGAGTACGGCTAATCCGCCGTTGACCGTTGAACCTGTTGGATAATGCCAGCGCAGGGAAAGGAAGCATTTTGAAGCACTTTGCCGCGCGCAAAGTGCTTTTTTGCGAGAGTGGAATGGGGATAGAGCAGAAAGGGTTGGAAAATATGACACAACAAGAAATCGTCGAATGTTTGCTTTCGTTTATCAATAAGGAAACGTCCTCGGAAGATGAGTTTAACGAGTATGCCTTGCAGCTATTTGCCTATCAATACGAAAACAATCTTCCGTATCGTACATATTGCAGGCAAAAAGGAAAAACGGCAAGAACGGTGAAAACGTGGCGGGACATTCCCGCTGTGCCGATCAATGCGTTTAAAGAATTGACGCTAAGCTGCACGCCTCCTGAGCAGGCTGAACGTGTGTTTATGACGAGCGGAACGACAAAAGGAGTTCGGGGAAAACATTATCATCCGACACTGAAGGTGTACGATCAGTCCATGATCGTCAATTTTCAAAAGCGGTTCATGAAAGGGCGCGATAAAATCAAGATGGGGATTCTGTTTCCGGCGGAAGAGGATATGCCGAATTCTTCGCTCGCCCATTATTTAGCGCTCGCTATTAACGTGTTTGGCACGGAAGACAGCCAATATTTTGTCAACCGCGGCGGTCTGGATATGGACCGGCTTCTTGCCGGACTGGAGCAGGCGGAACAATCGGGTGAGCCGTACGCCCTTTTAGGGGCTTCGTTTAGCTTCGTTCATTTGTTTGAAGAGCTCGCCAAACGAGGAAAAACGTTCCGTTTGCCGGACGGGAGCCGAATTCTTGATACAGGCGGCTTTAAAAACCAGTCGCGGGAAATGGGCCTCGATGAGTTTTATGACGCGCTGTCCGCTTATCTTGGCGTCCCGCGCCGCGCGTGCATCAACATGTACGGCATGACAGAGCTTAGCACACAATTTTACGATAACGGAAATGAGACAGTTCCGTCGGTGAAATCGGGGCCGCATTGGATTCGCACGAGAGTGATTCATCCGTTGACCGGGGAGGAGATGCCAAAAGGAGAACGCGGCGTCCTCGTTCATTGCGACCTCGGCAACTTCAACTCGGTAACGACGATTTTGACGGAAGATATGGGCGTGGAAACGGACGACGGCTTCCGATTGTTCGGTCGGGTGCAAGGGGCGGAAGCGAAAGGTTGTTCGATCGCAGTCGAGGAATTCATCCGCGCGGCGAAGGGGATGTCCGAATGAGAGAATATGCCGGTTATCTTCCTGACATCGGGGATGAACCGATCGAAACGCGTGTTTTAACGTTTAAAAAAAACGGGGAAACGGTCGAGGTGGAAGTTCCCCTTTTAACGGTGGGACAGCTGAACAAAGTGGCAGAAAAAGTGAAACAAGCCAGCGCCCGGGTTCTTCCATCGTTTTCGG
Source organism: Geobacillus sp. BK01 (assembly GCF_052220245.1). NCBI lineage: Bacteria > Bacillati > Bacillota > Bacilli > Caryophanales > Anoxybacillaceae > Geobacillus > Geobacillus sp. BK01. The sequence continues at coordinate 41,156 of NZ_JBQPTH010000020.1, read as the reverse complement.
TGATGGAGATGGTTGAGTTGCTTGACCGGGCGGTTGAACAGCTGCTTGATCGCCGCCATCCCGTTCGGCAAAAGGCGGAACGCGTGCTGCCGATTGTCACCGGTTATGATGCGGAAATGGTTCGGCTTGGGCTGACCTCGTATTTCAAAACGTTCCGCAAACCGCAATTGCAACGGTTTCTTGTGGAGGACTTCGAAAACCCCCTGCTTCTCGACGGCTTTCAACCGCGGGCCAAAGGCGGCTTTTCCAAAGCGGTCGGCCCGGAGTTGATCGTCCATATTTGGGCGGGGAACGTGCCGGCGCTGCCGTTATGGAGCTTGATTTCCGGGCTGTTGGTGAAAGCGGGGAACATCGGGAAAGTATCGAGCGCTGAGCCGCTTTTTGCCGGCTGGTTTGCCCGTTTAGTAGTAGAAATCGAGCCGAAATTGGCGGACTGCCTGGCCGTCGTTTGGTGGAAAGGCGGAGACGCCGAGCGGGAGCGCGCTATGTTTCAGCAAGCGGATGTAGTCGTCGGCTATGGGAGCAATGCATCGCTGCAAGACATGCAAAGCCGCATTCCGGTGACAACCCGTTTTTTGCCGTTTGGCCATAAAATTAGTTTTGGCATTGTTTCCCGCTCCTGTCTTGATGCAAGAAAGGCGTGGCAGACCGCTCACCAAGCGGCGTTCGATATTGTGCGCTACGACCAGCAAGGGTGTTATTCGCCGCATCTGTTTTATGTGCAAAAAGGTGGAAGTGTCTCGCCAAAAGAGTTTGCCCGCTACGTCGCCCACGAGCTGAACTGTTTTGCGAAACGGTTTCCGCGCCGCCCCCTTTCTCTTGAGGAAATGGCCGCACAAGCGGCTTGGCGGCAGCACGAAGAACTGAGCGCGTTGGCGGACAATGAGAAGGAAGTGCTCGGAAACGAAGCGGGAGATTGGGCCGTCGTGTATGAGCCGGAACACCGGGAGTTTGCTGTGAGCTGCCTGAATCGGGTTGTGAAAATCGTTGCCTTTGATGATATTTTACAAATCATTTCAGAAATCGCCCCGTATCGGCGGTTTTTGCAGACGGTGGGAGTGGCCGCTTCGCCAAAAGAGCTGTTCGAATGGGCGAAGTGGTTAGGAAAAGCGGGCGCCACACGCATTACAGCGCTTGGGTATATGACTTCTCCTGAAGCGGGCTGGCACCATGATGGGCGCTTTAATTTGCGCGACCTCGTGCAAATGGTCGATATTGAATCAGCGGCTGAAGCGTATGCGGAACAGTTCGCTCCTTATGTCGATTAAGGAGGAAAATGGGAATGAGTTTTTTGCAGCTAGACCGGGTCACGTACCGGTACCAAAGTTCGAAACCGGTCGTTGACGGGGTCAGTTGGACGATCCGTGAAGGAGAGTTTCATTGTCTTGTCGGAAAAAGCGGCTGCGGCAAGACGACGTTATTAAAGCTTGCCGCCGGTCTTTTACGGCCTGATGAAGGGAGCATTTATTTACAAGGTCAAAAAGTGACGCAGCCTTCCCCTTCCATCGGCTACGTGTTTCAAACGCCGACCTTGCTCGAATGGAAGCGGGTCATTGATAACGTTCTGTTGCCGATCTCACTCAAACGAAAACCGACGAAGGAAGATTACGAGTTGGCGCACGATTTGCTTGAACGGATGGGCTTACGGTCCCATCGTGATCACTACCCGGCGCAGCTGTCCGGCGGGCAGCAAAGCCGGGTGGCGATCGCCAGAGCTTTGATTCAAAAGCCGGCGCTTTTGTTTTTTGATGAGCCGTTTGCGGCGTTGGATGCCATCACACGGGAAGAGCTGCAAGATGACTTGTTGACGCTTTGCCGGCTGCACAACACAAGCGTCTTGTTTATTACCCACGATATTGCCGAAGCTGTGTATTTAGCCGACCGCATCGCTGTCATGGCCGATGGCGGCATCATCTATTCGCTCGATGTCAACCTTCCGAAGCCGCGAGCGTTGGAAATGCGTTATGAGCCGAGGTTTAACGAGCTCTGTTTCCAAGTGCGGCAGGCGATGGAGGGGGCGAAGCGGTGAACAACTTTCGCGTGTATTCCGTCGCCTTATTCGTTTTGCTTCTTCTCGTTTGGGAGCTGGCCGCCAAACAAATGTCGCCGCTTGTTTTGCCGGCGCCTTCGGTCGTTGCCGCAACGCTTTTGGACGGAGTTAAGACCGGCTATTTTTGGCCGCACATCGTTCGGACAAGCTTGGAAGTGCTGCTTGGGCTTAGTGTAGGAAGCGGCCTTGGTCTTGTCGTCGGCATTCTCATGGGTGAAATGGAATGGTTGCGCAAACTGTTCTTCCCGTATGTCGTCGCCAGCCAAGCCGTGCCGAAACTCGCTCTAGCACCGTTATTTATTCTTTGGTTTGGGTTCGGCATGACATCGAAAGTGGTCATTACGGCTTTGATCTGCTTTTTCCCTTTGCTTGAAAATACGGTGACGGCGATTCAATATACTGATCGGAACAAACTGGAATTGTTTCGTGTGTTAGGCGCGACACGTTGGCAAACGCTCATTCATTTAAAACTTCCCGCCGGGTTGCCGAGCATTTTTGCCGGGTTTCGCGTTGCCGTTGTATTGGCGGTTGTCGGCGCGGTTGTCGGCGAATTTATCGGCGCCAGCGAAGGGCTCGGTGCGATGATTATCGCTTCCCAAGGGATGATGGATACCCCGCTTATGTTTTCTGTTTTGCTTTTATTAACGATGTTAGGGGCTGTGCTTTACCAGATGGTTCATTTCCTTGAAAAGCGATTGTTAAAACCATATAAAAAGGAGACCGGAAAATGAAAAGGAAAACGTTAGTGGCTGTATGGCTGCTGGTGGTTGCTGTTTTTTTGGCGGCCTGTGGTGCAGCCGGGCGGAATGATCAAACGGGCGGAACGGCGGGAAAAGCGAAAAAAGACAAAACAGAATCGCTGCGTGTCGCCCTTTGGAGCCAGCCGATAACTGAGCAGACGAACTTGCTCGTGGAAAAAGAAAAAGGCTTTTTTAAAGAAAAAGGGTTGAACATAACGCTCATCCCCGGCGCCGGCGGCGGCGATGCGATCAAAAACATTCTTTCTGGACAAGCCGATATCGCTTTTACGGATCCGGGTTCGCTCTTCTTTGCCCTGGACAAAGGGGCGAAGTTAAAAGTCATTTACAATATTTATCCGCAAAACGTTTTCAACGTCGTCTCGCTAAAAGACAAACAGATTACGAAACCGGAAGACTTAAAAGGAAAGAAAATTGGCGTGTACAGCTTGGCGAGCGGAACGCGGCAAAATTTATTAGTGTTGTTGCATCAAGCCGGGCTTTCGGAACGTGATGTGACTATTGTCGAGACCGGTTTATTAAACTTTGCCCCGCTTATGCAAGGGCAAGTGGACGCGACAGCGGCGACCGATACCGGGCTTGTTATGGCGAAAGAAAAAGGGCTCGGGGACGTCAACGTAATGGAAGTGAAAGACTATTTAAATATCCCGAGCGATGTCTTTGTCGTAACCGAGAAGACGTATAACGAGAAGAAAGAGTTGCTGCAAATGTTTTTGGAAGCGTATCGGAACAGCGCCCAATGGATGATCGACCATCCGGAAGAAGCGGCTTCGCTGGCCACAAAGTACGCCATCGATGGCAAGGATGAGCAGCGCAATTTGCAAATCATCAAGCTGCGAAATGGGTCGAGCGTGTCGCCGTTGACGGAAGAAAAAGGGTTGGGGGCGCTTGATGTCAACGTGCTGCAGCAAGCCGCGGACACGTACAAAACGTTAGGCTTAGTGAAAAATGATCTTAACATGGCGGAAGTCGTCGCCGACGATTTGCTGCCGCAACAGTAACGGAGGATCAAAATGGGAATGTTTTCAGGGAAAGTCATTGTTGTGACCGGTGCGAGCCGGGGCATCGGTGCGGCCATCGCCCGCGCTTTTGCCCGTGAACAAGGAACGGTGATTGTCAACTATTTGCAAAATAAGCAGGCGGCGGAACAAGTGGCCGCCGCCTGCGTCGAACTCGGCGGCGATGCCTGGGCTGTTCAGGCCGATGTCACTTCGGAATCGTCCGTCAAGCAGTTGATTGAGCAAGTGGTGATGGAGACAGGAAAAATCGATGTCGTTGTCAATAATGCGTTCGCGCCGTACGTATTCGACCCAGATGAACGCAAACTGGCGTGGGAGCTCGGGTGGAAAGACTATCAGGCGCAAATCGACGGAGCGCTGCGCTCGACCCATTATATGTGCCAGGCGGTGATACCCATAATGAAACAGCAGGGCGGCGGGAGCATGATTAACATCGTCACAGATTTAGTCGCCCGCCCGGTCATCCCGTACCATGACTACACAACAGCGAAAGCGGCGCTCGTTGGCTACAGCCGCAACTTAGCCGCGGAGCTTGGGCCGTTTGGCATCCGCGTCAATTGTGTCGCTCCCGGTTTGGTTTACCCGACTGACGCCAGCCGACGGACGAAGGAAGAAGTGAAAGAAATGCTGATTGCCCAGACGCCGCTGCGGCGGATCGCTGCCCCCGAAGATGTGGCCGGGCCGGTTCTCTTTTTGGCGTCGGACTGGAGCCGCTTTATGACCGGACAAACGTTATTTGTCGACGGCGGGCTAGTTATGCGCTAGCATTGCCGGCGTCCCGAATATATGTACGTGGAACAAGCTGTCCTTATAGAATGAATCGTTGGGGGCAGCTTTTTCCTCATTTTGTATATAGAACATTTCGAAAAATTATGTTATGATAGGAAATGGTTAGGGATTGTTAAAATGTTCCTAACATTTTATGCCCCGCGAAAAAGATGCCTGCTGCATTTCTCCTTGGAAAAGAGGGACAAACCTTGAACCTTTCATTGTTTTGGATGTTGTTCGCTTTCCTGATGTGCGGCATTTTGTTGCGTCATATCACGATTCTGGCTGTAAGGAATGAACGGAAAAAAAATTCATTCGTTTCCCAATACATACTTTTCTCGCTTGTCACCTTATGGTTCACCCCTCTTTATTTAAGCATTAAGTTAGCGGTTTTCTTCGGTGTTGGCCAATACGGGCTCGTCTTATGGTTTGTTCTTTTCATGCTTGGAGTCGTTTATGTCATGAAACGGACGGAAAAGGAAAGAAGGGCGCTGCGGGAGGAATGCCGCCATTAAGCAGGTCCGGTGCGACACACCGGCGTTTTGAACGATCGATTTCAATAGGGGAAGGCTGTTTTCAAAGGCGGATTGAATCGCCTTGAAACAGCCTTGTTTTTTTGCTGTACTGCCGCAGAAAAAGAATTATTCAAGTTCAAACGCCCAGTTGCCGCTGCGGAAAATCGGTTCGCGTTGGCCGTCTTTTGTCACGCCGTCAATGTTCAGCTCAGCCGAGCCGATCATAAAGTCAACATGGACGAGGCTGTCGTTGACGCCGCGGCGGTCGAGCTCCTCTTTGGAAAGCGACGCGCCGTTTTCGATATTGGTCGGGTACGCCTTGCCGAGAGCGAGATGGCAGGCGGCGTTTTCGTCAAACAGCGTATTGTAAAAAATGAGGTTCGACAGCGACACCGGAGACTGGTGCGGGACGAGGGCGACTTCGCCGAGGCGGCGCGCTCCGTCATCGGTGTCAAGCAAATGTTTAAGCGTTTCGTATCCTTGTTCAGCGCTGAAGTCGACGACTTGACCGTCTTTGAATGTGAGCGTAAACCGATCGATCACGTTGCCGTTGTAGTTGAGCGGCTTCGTGTTGCGCACTGTGCCGTTGACGCCGTCTTTATGCGGCATCGTAAACACTTCTTCGGTCGGCATGTTCGGATTGAAGCGGATGCCGCTTTGGCTTGTCGCCGCGCCGCCGTGCCAGACGTGGCCGTCGACGAGTTCGATGGTCAAATGGGTGCCTGGCGCTTCGTACACAAGCTGCTTGTATTGTTTCGCGTTCAAGTGATCGACAATGCGGGCGAGCCGGTCGTTGTGCTCTTGCCAGGCGGCGATCGGGTCGTCTTGGTCGACGCGGACGATATGGAAAATCGCTTCCCACAACTTGTCAATCGCTTCCTTTTCGCTATGGCCGGCAAACACTTTTTGCGCCCATGCCGCTGTTGGGACGGAAATGAGCGACCAACAGTTTCGGTCGGCCATCACAGCGCTCCGATAGTTGGCGAGCGCCTGGGACGCCGTTTTATTTGCCGTTGCGATGCGCGCCGGGTCGACGTCCTTTAACAAGTCCGGATTGGGAGCGTAAATCGATAAAAAGGCCGCCCCTTGTTCCACAAGCTCTTCCATCGCTCTTGCCCGCCACATCGGGTATTCAGAAAACGCCTCGGTCGGGGCGTGCGTAAATTTGATGTATGTCAGCGCTTCGTCGTTCCATTCGACGTATACGTGCTTCGCTCCGGTTTCGTACGCGGTTTTGGCGATTTTGCGGACGAGCGGCGCCGCTTCGAGCGGGGCGTTGACGAACAGCGTCTGCCCGGGCTGGACGTTGACGCCGACTTTCACAGCCAGCTCGGCGTATTTTTGTAATTCGTTTTCCCAACGATCCACTTCGGTCACTCCTTTTTTTGGTGTCAAGTCCACTTTAATACAATATTGTTCCCTTTGGCAACTTTCATACAGTTCGGTTGCTGGAATAAATGACATACTCCGGTCATAAACGTAATAGTAAAAGAGAAGACAGCAGGAAGGGAAAACGATGGAACAGCAGCGCCGGCATTGTCGTCCTACACGATGGCAATGCCGGCTTTTTCTACAAAAGGGGGGATGGCGGGAAGAGAAGGAGAGCATGGAGCGATGGCGGCCAAGCGAATGATACAACAGGGAGGAGAAACGATGAATGGCATCATTTTGGCGGAGCTCGTCCTTTACTGTTTGGTCATGGCGGCGCTTGGATATCGGTATGGAAGAAAAGAGATGAGCCACTCTGACTTTTTGCTTGGCGGAAAAAAACTTCCCGGCTGGGCGCTCGCGTTTTCCGAGCGGGCGACAGGAGAATCGGCCTGGCTGTTGCTTGGCTACACTGGATTTGTGTTTGCGAGCGGCCTTTCTGCCATTTGGGTGGCCGTCGGCATTGTCATCGGCATCGTGTGCGCCTGGCTCTTTCTGGCCGATCGTTTCCGCCAAGAGGCGGAGCGGTACGGAGCGCTGACCTTGCCAAGCTATTTAGCCAAACGGTTCGGCGCCCATGGGCGGACGATTTTGTGGCTTTCGACGGTCCTTATTTTCAGTTTTATGATGTTTTACTTTAGCGCGCAAATTGCCGGAGCGGGCAAGACGCTGTTTACGGTGTTTCATATTGATCCGAAGCTTGGGATGGTCATCAGTGTGGCGATTGTTATCATGTTGTCGTATACCGGCGGCTTTGTCAGCGTCGTCTGGACGGATATGATTCAAAGTGTGCTCATGTTGGCGACGCTCGTGATTTTGCCCATTGTGGCGCTTTTGGAAATTTACAGCGGCGGCCTGTCCATCAGCGCAGCGCTTCATCAAGCCAAACCGGGCCTTGACTCATGGACGGGCGGGGCGGCTGGGTTTGCGCTCGGGCTATTGTTGTTTAACAATTTCGCCTGGTTTTTTGGCTACCTGGGCGGCCAGCCGCAACTAAGCGTCCGCTTCATGGCGTTAAAAGACGCCCGCGAAGCGAAAACGGCAAAGACGGTCGCCATTATCTGGACGCTGTTGGCGTATGGCGGCGCCTTTTTGATTGGTCTGGCGGCGGTCGCGCTTTACCAAAATCAATCTTTCGCCGATGTTGAAACGGTATTGCCGCACATGGCGCTCGATTTACTGCCGCCGTGGCTGGCGGGGCTGCTTTTGTCTGGCATTTTGGCGGCCATCGTGACGACAGCCGATTCCCAGCTGCTTGTGATCACCAGCTCCATTAGCGAAGATATTGTCCGTCGCTCGTTGCGCCTCCGCCTGTCGGAAAAGCAGCTTGTCGCGCTTTCCCGCGCGGTGGTGGTCGTGGCCGGGCTGCTTGGTTTGGTGCTGGCGATGACATCGGAATCGCTTGTGTATTTCATTGTCAGTTGGGCGTGGGCGGGAATCGGCTGCACGCTGTCGCCGGCGATTTTGCTTTCCTTCTTCTGGAAACGATATTCCGGCGTCGGCGTCATCGCAACGATCGTCGCCGGTTTTGTCAGCACGATTCTTTGGATTTCCTCGCCGCTTGAAGCCATCATTAGCTCACGGTTTGCGACATTTGCCATTGCGCTGGCGGCCGGGGTGCTGTTTAGCCTGTTGTTCCCTGATCGGCAGCAGGCGAGGTAGCCTGTCGGGCGGCTGATACGGATGCCTCCCCCGCGCGTCAGGGGGAGGCATCGCCGTCATGGCTGTTCGCTGTCGTCAAACATTGGTCCATGAGACTTTTCCGTAAAAACTTTTTGTCGCCATTGTATGCGCGCCTAGGAACAAGGAGAAAGATTCATTCACAAATGGGACAAGCTACTTCCGTCCGGTTGCGCCCGTTTTGCTTGGCTCGATAAAGCGCCTGATCGGCAAGGGAAAGAACGGTTTGCGCGCCTTCATTTGGTTGTGGGACGGTGACGGCGGCTCCGACGCTGACCGTAACAACACAAGCAGCGGGCGAGGAACCGTGCGGAATGGCGAGCCGCTCGACGTTTGCCCGTATGGCCTCGGCGGCTGCCGCTGCTTCGGACGGCGAAGTGCGCGGCAAAATGACGGCAAATTCCTCCCCACCATAGCGCGCCGCTGTCCCACCGTATTGTTCTGCCGTTTGTTTCAGCGACAAGGCGATTTGGCGCAAACAGTCGTCCCCACATTGATGACCGTACGTATCGTTGAACCGTTTGAACGCATCGATGTCGACCATCATGACGGCAAACGGCGCTTTATGCCGCTTCGCACGTTCCCACTCGTGGACGAGGCGCTCATCGAATGAACGGCGGTTGGCGATGCCGGTCAATCCGTCAAGCGACAGCATATGCTGTAGCAAATTTCCCCTTGCCATCGTCCCGTTTCGAGCAATGATGTCCATAATTGGGCGTAAAATGGTTTCCCGTGTTTCCCCGATTGCCAGAGGCGCGGTGTTTTTCCGAGCACATCGTCTTTGCTGTAGCCGGTGATGGCCGTAAACGCCCGATTGACAAAAAGAATGCAGGCGTCGGCATCGGTCACCATAATCCCTTGGCTCGTATGTTCGACAATTTGCTCGTACAAGTGATCCATTTGCCTTAATAACATGTTCTTTCTTTTCCCCTCCATTGAATCGTTCCTTTTCTCTAAAAATTAACATTGTTTATTTTATTTTCCGGTATAAGAGGCAAGACGTCAATCCTTTTTCCTGTGTAAAAAGACCTAATGTGATGAGAGGGATTGGACAGTCATGGTTTCGTCAAAACTTTTTGAATATATCGTGAAATGGTGAGCAACCTTGCTCCGCGAGGCGAAAAAACGATTAAGATAAAAGTGTAAGGAACATTTTCCAAAATGAAAGGAGAGAAACACGATGGTTGTCAAATGGCTGCGCGAACACGTCACGGCGTCGGCGTTGATGGTCGTCTTCCGCTTGTATTTAGGGTATGAATGGCTCATGGGAGGATGGGAGAAAATTACGCATGGCTTTGATGCGACCGGGTTTTTGAAAGGAGCGTTGACGAAGGCGACCGGCGAACATCCGGCCGTGCAAAGCTGGTGGGCGGCGTTTATCGAAAATGTGGCGCTGCCGAACGTCGGATTGTTCAACTTCCTCGTGCCGTGGGGCGAATTTCTCGTTGGGATCGCACTCATTCTCGGATTGTTTACAACATTTGCCGCCCTCATGGGAGCGGTGATGAACTTCGCCTTTATGTTCTCAGGCACGACGAGCACGAACCCGCAAATGGTGCTGCTGACGGTGTTCATTCTCGTTGCCGGGGCGAACGCGGGCCGCTACGGTTTGGACCGTTGGGTATTGCCGTATCTCCGTGAGCGGATGGGCAGCACGCATCGCCCGAATCATCCGCACCGTCCGGCTGCAGCGCACAAATGACGATAGCATACTGACCAAGCCTGCCGAATACCTCCTTTTCCCAACGGCCGCCCCTTCTCCGAATGGAAGGGGGCGGCCGTTTACCGTTTTTTCGGAAACGGAAGGAAAAACACGGATGAGTGCGGAAAAAGAATCATACGATGTACTGGCAGTACGTTTGAAATCGCGTACTTGATCCCGAATATGCGGGCCGGAACTGTATGTGTCTCGTAAAAGAGGCGGACTTTTGGCGCGATGCTGCACAGTCTTCGATAAGCCGGCAGCTATCAAACTAACACAGTAGGATGTTGAAAATCAGGAAGGACATTGACAGTCTGTTGGAAATCGCATATTCTTTAATTAGAAAGTTATCTAAATATCGAAAAACTCGTCTTATATTTAGATGATTTCTTAAATATCTAACTACAAACATGCCAAAAACAGACAGCGAAAAAACAGCGATGAATGAAAGGCCTCTTTTAGCGGCTCGTTTGACTTTTGCAGATGCATCCAAAACTCGTTCGCAAGGTGGGATTCCTGTTGTCATTCAACGAAGCGTTTAAAGCGATTGCCGACCCGACGCGCCGGAAAATTTTATCGTTGTTGCGAAAAGGGGATTTAACGGCAGGGGAAATCGCCTCGCATTTCGATATGCAAAAACCGAGCGTATCCCATCATTTGAAGGTGTTGAAACAGGCCGATTTAGTGCAAGACCGCCGCGACGGCCAACACATTTACTATTCGCTCAACACGACGGTGTTTCAAGATTTGCTTCGCTGGTTTTACGACTTTGTCGAAAAGGGGGAGAGACATGATGAAGAGTAACCGGCTTGCGGTCGCGCTCACTGTTTTCGCTTATGTCATCAGTTTGGCCGCCATTCCTTATTTGCCGGATCAAGTGGCCATTCACTGGAACGCAGCGGGTGAAGCCGACGGCTTCAGCAACAAATGGGTTGGCGCGTTTTTGCCGCCTTTATTGATGACAGGTCTCCTTATTTTTATGAAAGTATTGCCAAACCTTGATCCGAAAAAGGCCAACTACGGCCGGTTTCAAAAAAGCTACGGCATTGTCAATGCGGCGCTCGCCTGCTTTTTCTTGAGCCTGCATATCGTAACATTGGCGTACAATCTCGGGGTTCCGGTCGATGTTGGACGGCTTGCGCCGCTTGGCGTCGGGGTGCTGTTTATTGTGCTTGGAAACTACATGCCGAAAATCAAACATAATTATTTTATCGGCATCCGTACGCCGTGGACGTTAGAGAGCGAAACTGTTTGGAACAAGACGCACCGCCTTGGCGGCAAAGTGTTCATTGGAATGGGAGTGTTGTTGATGTTGACCGCGTTCTGGCGCGGGGACATCCAATTTGTTCTTTTGATGTTCGTCATAGTGTTTGGCAATTTGTATTTGATTGTCCAATCGTTTCTTTATTTTCGGAAAGAGCAGCGCAAACGTTCCTAAATAAGCGGAAGGGGGAGATCATATGGTCATGGCGGGCGCGGTGGCGCAGTTATGCATTTCGTTGTTCGTTCCCATCGGACTTGTATGGTACGGAAGGAAAAAAGGATGGCTTTCGTGGAAAGCGCTTGGCATCGGTGCGTTGATCTTTCTCGTTTTCTCGCAAGTGTTGGAAAAAGCGATTCACATCGCCGTACTCGAACCGGGACGCCCGGCGTTAAAAGGAACGGACAACGTTTGGCTTTTCGTTTTGTATGCGGCGCTCGCCGCCGGCGTGTTTGAAGAAATCGGCCGTTATGTCGGGTTTCGCTGGCTGTTGAAACAAAAACGCGCATATGGCGATGGGCTGTCATTCGGGCTTGGCCACGGCGGGACGGAAGCGATTTTGCTTGGCGTGTTTGGCGCCGTGAACACGATGGTGCTCATGAGCCTCATCCAAACAGGCGCTTTTGACAAAACGATCGCCCCATCGCTTCCGGCAGGACAGGCGGAGCTGATCAAGGAACAAGTGCTGCATACGCCGTTTGCGCTGTATGTCGTAGGCGGCTTGGAACGGCTGTTGGCGCTTGCGGTGCATGTCGCCTTGTCACTGCTCGTTTTGCTTGGGGTGCGCGAGCGGCAGTTCCGCTATGTCGTTTATGCCATCTTCATCCATGCGGCGATGGACGTGCTGCCGGCGCTCTACCAGGCGAAAGTCATCACGAACGTCTGGGCGGTCGAAGCGGTGCTGCTCGTTTGGGCGCTCGCGGCTGTTTTGTTCACCCGCCGTATAAAACGAGCATTCGAACAGGGAGGGAAGAAACGGTGATTCGCGTCAAACGGCTTGACCATGTGCAAATTTGCATTCCTGTTGGCGCCGAAGACGAAGCGCGCGCTTTTTACACCGGTGTGCTTGGTTTTCAAGAAATCGAAAAGCCCGAGTCGTTGAAGGCAAATGGCGGGATTTGGTATGAAGTCGGCGATATTCAACTTCATATTGGAGTAGAAAACCGAGACGGCTACAACAGCAAAAGCCACCCGGCCTTTGAAGTGGAAGATGTGGAAGCGGCGCGCCGCTATTTGGAAGAGCGAGGCGTCGCGACGCAAGACGAAAAACCGATCCCGGGGGTAAAGCGGTTTTCGTTTCGCGATCCGTTCCACAACCGGATCGAGCTGCTAGAAAAAATCAGGTGAAACCGTGCTTGAGGCGGGAAGGGCCGCTTTCCCCTTCGCGGTCGTAAACCCGTTTCATTCGGGGCATGCTAGGGGTGAAGGAGGGGATGGCGATGAAACGGAAACCGGACGACCAACGCGCCGGGCAGCCGGCCCACGCCGCCGACACTCGGACGGCAGGCCGGACAGCGATGAAGGAACAAACGGTGCAAGAGGCCTATAAGCAGCGGGAAGAGCTGACGGCCGATTAAATCAAAAAGCGGGAGAAAGGGCGATTCCTTTCTCTCGCTTTTTTGCGGTTAAGCATGCTCTTCTAAGCTGGCGACCGGCACGCTTTGCTTTTGGCTTGGGTTGTCAAGCGGGTGGATCGTCGCTACGCCTTTTTGCTGATCGACATGTTCGATGTAAATGCGCTGGCCGTTGTATGTGACGTTTGCCATCACCGGCGACAACGCGATTTCTTGCGCCCGACGGGCATCCATCTCGAGCACCTCCTTTTTGCCGATAACACGTATAGTATGACATGCCTGCGATTGGATTATGCATGTAGCTGAAGGTGGAAAATTGATAATTTCCAAAACAATGTGCGAAATAATCAGCTAACAAAATCGATTATCTTTTCCTAGCCGATTCGCATGTTTTAATGTAAACTGTTTTTTATAATAAGTTTACATAAAGGGGGGATGGGGATGAAAACCGAACTGACCGCGCAACTGCAAGAATGGGAACAAAAAGCGCAAAAGCGCCAGCTGCGCCGGGCAGAGGCGTCAGGCGCTTCGGTCATTCTAAACGGAAGGCGGATGTTGAATCTGGCATCCAACAATTATTTAGGATTGGCCGATGACAAGCGGCTTGTCGAAGCAGGCTGCGAGGCGATGCGTGTATATGGGGCTGGAGCAGGCGCATCGCGGCTCATCGTCGGCAACCATCCGCTCTATGAGCGGGCGGAAGCCGCATTGAAACAATGGAAAAAGACGGAAGCGGCGCTTATTTTCAACAGCGGCTATACGGCCAACATCGGCGTATTGACAGCGTTAGTCGGCCGCGATGATCTTGTTTTTAGTGACGAGTTGAACCATGCGAGCTTGATCGATGGCATCCGATTGAGCAAAGCCGCCTGTTTCCGCTATCGGCATAACGACATCGACCAGCTGGAGACGTTGTTGAAGCAATCTCCGCCCGGTAAGCGGAAATGGATCATTACCGATGCCGTTTTCAGCATGGACGGCGATATGGCGCCGCTCGAGGAGCTGGTTGAGCTGAAGCGTCGTTACCGCGCCGTTTTGGTCGTCGACGAAGCGCACAGCGGCGGCGTGTTCGGGCCAAACGGCGAAGGGTTGCTTCACCATGTCGGGCTTGAGAAGGAAGAGGATGTGATCGCCATCGGCACCTTCAGCAAAGCGCTCGGCAGCTTCGGCGCGTATGTAACGGGAGAGCCGTGGCTGGTCGACTATTTGATCAACAGCGCCCGCAGCCTAATTTTTACGACCGCCTTGCCGCCGGCGGTTCTCGCCGCCAATGAAGCCGCCATTCATATTGTCCAAGCGGAGCCAAAGCGGCGTGAGCGACTGCACGCCTTAAGCGAAACATTCCGCGCAAAATTGAAGCGGCTTGGGTTTGACATAAGCGGCAGCGAGACGCCGATCGTTCCGGTGATTGTCGGCCCGAACGATCGGGCGGTGGCCATGAGCGAGCTGCTGCAAGAAGCCGGCATCGCGGCTGTCGCCATCCGGCCGCCGACCGTCCGTGAGGGAACGGCGCGCATTCGCTTTTCCCTCACCGCTGCGATGACGGAAGAAGACATTGAGATGGCCGTTGACTGCATCGCTTTGGCAGGAAAGCAGATCGGATTGATTTCATAGGGGAAAACAGCATCACGATGAGGGAAGGCGTGAAAGAAGAAAAAACCAGCCGGGCGTTTTGCCGGCTGGTTTTTTCGATCGGGATGACAGGATTTGAACCTGCGACCCCACGCACCCCATGCGTGTGCTCTACCAAGCTGAGCTACATCCCGAAATGGTTTGTCAGACATACTTCATTATACAAGAAAAACGGGATAAGATCAATGGCTAATTTTTCAGGAAACCAGAAGAAGGATGCCGTTGTCGGCATCCCCGATGTTAACAAAAGAGAAGGCTTCGTCTGTCAGGGCTGTGCCGCCGAATGAGGTTATGCCATCGATGAAACAATTCGCTCCAATTGTTTGCGAATATCGCCGCGGCATGCTCCGCCGTGGTAACAGACGACCGTCTCGATGTCAAAGTCAAGCAATTTTCGGACAGAGCGCATGGCTTCGTCCATATCGGGCGTGAAGGCCGGATTCGGCCCGTAAAGCCGCCCGTCTTCGGCGGTGAGGGCGTCGCCGGCGATCAACAGGCGGTGTTTCGGCGAATACAGGCTGATATGCCCTGGTGTATGTCCAGGCGTTTCGATGACCGTGATGCCGCCATACGGGAGCACGCAGCCGTCTGTCACCGTTTCATCAACGGGTGCTTTCGGCAGGCGGGCGGCAAGCTGTTTCATCGCGTCAGGCAGCGAAGCCCATCGTTCAGGAGGCATTTGGTTGCGGTCGAATTTCAAAATCGTTTTTTCGCCTTCAATGTACGGTTTCTCGATCGGATGGGCGTAGACGCGAACGCGATGGGACAACGCCTGCTTGATTTCCGGCAGGCTGCCGATATGGTCGATGTCTTGGTGGGTGATGATGACGGCCTGCAATGTTTCCGGGTCAATGCCGACTTTTGTCATGGCGTTTTGAATCGGCTCCCATTGCCCCGGTGTGCCGGTATCGATGAGCACCGTTCCTTGTTCACCGGCAATGACAACCGGGTGGTACATGCTCTCCCTGCCGAATGATTGCACCCGCAGTTCCAACATCATGACGCCTTGGGCGATTTGCATCATTTCATCTCCTTATGAACGTGTTTTTCTCTATCCGCCGGTTCCATGCTTTTGCCATAGAGGATTCGCCCCCCCATTATACGACAAAGCATGCAAGATGTCCCGCAAAGAACTCGTGATGGGAGCGGGGCGAACTGTTGAGGAGCTTGGGAAAATCAACTCGCCTTGCATGCTCCTCACCTCTTTCTCATTATACTTGAAACCGTTCTCCCTTGCCTACAACAGGTTGTTGAGAAAAAAGAAAGCGCTAGGTTGCCGGGCAGCGTTCAAGTATACTAAAAAGAAAAGAGGAAAGGAGGCTGTTTTGCTGCCGATGCCGGAAAAAGGGCAGCCGTTCACCTATGCGCAATACATGATGCTCGACGAAGATGTACGCTATGAGGTCATTGACGGCCAAGTCTTCAACATGTCTCCCGCTCCGACGCCGAAACATCAGGCCGTGCAACGTGAATTGTTGGTCGAGTTTGCGGCCTATTTGCGGGGGAAAGAATGCACCGTATTTGGCGCTCCGATCGACGTTTGTTTGGCGGAGAGGGATGATCCGGAACAAATTCGCGAATGGGTTGAGCCGGATCTTGTCGTTGTCTGCGACAAAAGCAACATTCGCGAAAAACGAATTGTTGGCGTGCCGGATCTCGTTGTGGAGATTATTTCAAAATCAACGGTGCACAAGGACAAAATTGTGAAATTTCACCGTTACGAGCGGGCAGGGGTGAAAGAATATTGGATTGTCGATCCGGTGAATGAGACGATGGATGTCTATGTGCTCGAAGAAGGGAGATTCCGCCACCAAGGGATGTATGTCCGCGATGATACGATTCCTGTCCGTCTGTTTCCCGGATTTGCGATCGAATTAAAAAACGTATTTGCCGAAGAAGAATAAGAAAAACGGCTGCTGTTCAAACCGCATGCTCCCCTTGTTCGTTTGTCGCGGGCGGATCCATCAGGCGGGGGGCAAGAGGCTGCCTGCGGGGGAATCGATGGCTGTTTGCCACACACTTGGGCATAGAAAAGGAAAAAACAGGCGATACTAACGATCGGTGATGCCTGTGTACAGTCAAGAAGAATTGGTCCGCTTTGTCGAAGAAGCGAAACAGTACGCCCGCTATGGAAAAGTAGCCGATTACATTCCCGCCCTGGGCAAGGCCGATCCGAATGAACTGTCGATCGCTGTATACACCCCGGACGGCAAGGTGGCGAGCGCCGGAGATGTGACGGTGAAAGTGACGCTGCAAAGCATCTCGAAAATCATCACGCTTGCCCTTGTCTTAATCGACCGCGGCGAAGACGAGGTGTTCCGGAAAGTCGGCATGGAGCCGACAGGCGACCCGTTCAACTCGATCGCGAAGCTCGAAGAAGTGCAGCCGGCCAAGCCGCTCAATCCGATGATCAACGCGGGGGCGCTGGCGGTGACGCATATGATCCGCGGCCGATCGGTCGAAGAGCGGCTTGAGCGGCTCTTAGCGTTCGTCCGCCGCCTCGCGGGCAACGAACAGATCGCGTATTCGGAGGAAGTGGCCCGGTCCGAGTTTGAGACGGCGTTTTTGAACCGTTCCCTTTGTTATTTTTTAAAGCAGCATCGTATCATTGATGAAGATGTCGAAGAGCTGATGGATTTGTACACGAAGCAGTGCGCCATCGAAATGACGTGCATCGACTTAGCGCGCATCGGCTTGGTGTTCGCGCTTGACGGGCGCGATCCGCATTCGGGCGAGCGGCTCATGCCGCTTGATGTCGCCCGCATTTGCAAAACGTTTATGGTCACGTGCGGCATGTACAACGCATCCGGCGAATTTGCGATTAAAATCGGCATCCCGGCGAAAAGCGGCGTCTCAGGCGGCATTCTCGCCGCCGTCCCGGGCCGGTGCGGCATAGGCATTTTCGGCCCGGCGCTTGACGACAAAGGAAACAGCCTGACCGGAGTCAAGCTGCTCGAGCGGTTGGCGAGAACGTATTCATTAAGCATTTTTTAAGGAGGAGACGAACATGAAAACGTTTACTGTCCAATTCCATCGTGAAGACGACGTCGAAGCGATGAACGTCGGCAAACTGAGCCAAGATGAGTTCGATAAGGCGACCGAAGGCGGGACGCGGCATTTGTTTGACCTTGACACCAATATCGGTTATTTCGTCTTTTTCGATGCCGAGGACAACGAAGGCAACGTATCGTACTTAATGCTTCAGTATGAAGAAGACAACGAAGACCCAAGCGCGTGCTACAGCTTTGAGCTGAAAGACTTTTACGAATTTATGGCGCTCTACTTAAACGACCTTGAATTCGCTGACGAAGAAGAAATGACAGAAGACGGCGAGGAAGAATACGGACCGATCCACCATCTGGCGCATTTGCTTTACCATATCGTTGAGGAAGGGAAGACGGTGGAAGTGTGAGAGAGGGATCCCGGGCGAAACAGCCTGGGATTCTTTGTTTATGAATTAAAAAAAGATTTTGGCTCTTGACGACAGAAATAGAGCCGATGTAAGATGGTTTTGTAATCGATTACATACATAAGTTTGCGAAAAAATTGCGCAAGGTGTCGATTTCTAGACAAGTTCCGCGAGTTGAACAGGGATGCCAAAGGCCTGTTTTTCAGAGGAATTATTCTTCTTAACGCGGAAGGAGCGGGGAGAAGCAAAACTATGAGCGGTTTGATGTAATCGATTACAGAAAGACGGAGCAGACAAGCAACAAAGGATGCCTAACGTGCAACTGCATAATCGTTCTGTTTAGGAGGTGATTGGGCCGCGGCAGCATCGAAGTGTTCGGTTCTGTTTGTTTTTGACTATACAACAAACATAGAATAGGGGGATGGATAAGAAATGAAAAAGTCGTTTCAATCATCAGCAGTTTTGTTAGCGCTTACTTTAGGGCTTGCGGCGTGCTCTGGCGGCCAAAGCGCCAGCGATGCGGGTCAAGACAGCAAAAAAGAAGAAGGGAAAACGAGCCAATCCGAAAAAGTGAAAATTGTCTACGCCCGCGGCCAAGATTCGACGAAAGCGACCGAGAAAATCATCGAAGCGTTCGAGAAAACGCATCCAAACATTGATGTCGAGTTGCGCGAAATGCCGGCCGACACCGGGAAGCAACATGATGCGTATGTCACGATGTTAAATGCGCAATCGTCGGAAATCGATGTCATGGATCTCGACGTCATTTGGCCGGCGGAGTTCGCCCAGGCAGGCTATACGCTGCCGCTCGACCGCTTTATTGAGAAAGACGGCATTGACTTAAGCAAATACAACCAAGGGGCGCTTGCGGCAGGCAACTTTAATGGCAAGCAATGGGCAATGCCAAAATTTATTGACACCGGTATGCTGTTTTATCGCACCGACCTCGTGCCTGAGGAGAAAGTGCCAAAAACATGGGATGAATTGTTAGAGACGGCAAAAGAGCTGAAAGGAAAAGGCGGCATGAAGTTCGGTTATTTGATGCAGGCCAAGCAGTATGAGGGGCTCGTCTGCAACGCGGTAGAATTTATCGCTTCGTACGGAGGGAAAATTGTCGACGAAAACGGCAACGTCGTCGTCAACAGTCCCGAAGCTATTAAAGGTTTGAAAAAAATGGTCGAAATCGTTCAATCGGATGTCGTGCCGAGCAACGTGACAACGTTTATGGAACCCGAATCCCATACTGCGTTCATTGAAGGGCAGTCGCCGTTTATCCGCAACTGGCCGTACCAATACGCTTTAGCCAACGATCAAGAGCAATCGAAAATCGTCGGCAAAGTCGGCGTCGCGCCGCTTCCAGCTGGCGACAAAGGATCGGCTGCCGCGCTGGGCGGCTGGATGACCGCCATTAACAAATACTCGAAACATCCGAAAGAAGCATGGGAGTTCGTCAAATTTATGACCGGGCCGGAAGGGCAAAAAATCTCGGCGATTTATGGCGGTTTGGCGCCGACATTGCCTGAGTTGTTCGAGGATGAGGAAGTGTTGAAAGCGAATCCGTTCTTTGCGGAAGAAGGGTTTGTCAACGCCTTGAATGCGGCCGTGCCGCGTCCGGTCGTGCCGAACTATCCGGAAATCTCGGAAATTATCCAAATTAATGTGTCGAAAGCACTAGCCGGAGAGCTGACCGTCGAGCAAGCGGTAGCGAATATGGAAAAAGAGATGAAGGCGGCAATGAACAAATAAAAGGGCTCCGTTAGCACGGTGCAGCCCAGCAGAGGTTGGAAAAAAGAGAACGAGAGAACACCATGCGTTTTCAGCGATTCCGTGTATTAGCCTTCAGGCCGCTCCTGGCCGGTTCTGAAGGCTAATGCCTTTTTACCAAAGGGAAGGGGGAAGGCGGCGATGAGGAATGAAAAGCGAATGGAACGGATTTTAGGTTATTCGCTCGTCGCGCCGGCCATGCTGCTCATTTTGGCGATCGCCATTTGGCCGGTCATTCAATCGTTTTATTACAGCCTGTTCGACTATCGGCTCAATGATCCGACGAAATCGTCGATTCATTTAAACTACAGTTTAGATTTAGAGCGGTATTTGCAAAACTATCCGTTTTTGCAAGGCGCTCTGAAACAAGAAATCGCTGCGGCAGATGGGCAAACGAAAGAAGTGCTCAGCCAAGTACAAGAAAAGTTAGAGAAAATGGATGCGGCCATCCGCGCCGACGCGCAAGTGGCGAAACAATATGACCGGGTGAATGAAGCGCTGGACAACTTTGAATCTCCGAGCGAAGAACTGAAAATTGCTGAATTGGACAAACAGACGGCTGAACAATTGACGGCCACGGTTCGCGATGTTCTCCAAACATTGAAACAGGTCAGGAAAGACACGGAGCTGAAGCAGCCTGATAAGGTTGTCGGGCTTGCCGAAGGGCTTAAGGGCGTCGTCATCGAGCCGAATTTTATTGGATTAAAGCATTATAAAGACAATTTCAGCGATCCGCGTTTATGGAAAGCGTTATGGAATACGACATTTTTTACCGTTGTGTCAGTTGCTGTTGAGCTCGTACTCGGATTGGCGATCGCGTTGCTTATTAATAAGGCGTTTGTTGGCCGCGGGCTCGTCCGGGCGACGATTTTGATCCCGTGGGCCATTCCGACGGCTGTATCCGCGCTCATGTGGAAATTTTTATACGATGGGCAAAACGGAATTGTCGCCAAATATTTTGAAACGATCGGCCTTGTGGATCGGATGGGGGATTTGTTGACGACAGAAGCAGGGGCAATGTTTGCCGTTATTTTTGCCGACGTTTGGAAAACGACGCCGTATATGGCCTTGTTGTTGCTGGCTGGCCTGCAAACGATTCCTAATTCACTATATGAAGCCGCTTCGATTGATGGAGCGACAAAATGGCAACAATTTACCAAAGTGACGTTGCCGCTGCTGCGCTCGAGCATTTTAGTGGCGCTTTTGTTCCGGACGTTGGATGCATTTCGCGTCTTTGACCTGATTTTCGTGTTAACCGGCGGAGGCCCGGCAAACTCGACAGAAACAATTTCCATCCTGGCATACAAAGTCATGTTCTCGCAGACGAATTTCGGCAGCGGCTCGGCGTTGGCCGTTATCGTATTTCTCTGCGTAGCCATCATTTCGATGATTTATATTAAGTGGCTTGGGAAGGATTTGCTGTCTGACAGCGCGAGTGTGAAACGATAAGCGAGGTGGGATCATGACGAAAAAAGCGGGTCCGCTCTTTTACGTGTTTTTAGCTCTGTTTGTTTTCTTTGTGATGTTTCCGTTTTTATGGGTGCTTCTCAGCTCTGTAAAGCCGCTGAGCGAGCTGTTTGGGGAAAAGGCGTTCGATTGGTTTACGAGCCATCCGACGTTGAAGTCCTATATATCCGTATTTGTGAATTATCCGTTTTTGCGCTATTTATGGAACAGCACGGTCGTCGCGACTGTGACGACGGTGTATACGGTATTCGTCGCCGCGTTTGCGGCCTATGCGATTGCACGCTTGGAGTTTAAGGGCAAGACCGTCATTCTCGGCCTGGTGCTTGCGGTATCGATGTTTCCGCAAATCGCAACCATTTCCCCTATCTATATGTTTGTGAAAAAGTTTGATTTAACAAACAGCTATTTAGGGTTAATTATTCCGTATACGACGTTTGCCTTGCCATTGTCGATTTGGCTGCTCGTCACCTTTTTCCGCAAAATTCCGTTTGACTTGGAAGAAGCGGCAAAAATGGACGGGGCGACGCCGATGCAGACGTATTTTAAAATCATTTTGCCGCTTGCAGTGCCTGGCGTGTTTACGACATCCATTCTTGTATTTATCGCCGCATGGAACGAATTTTTATTTGCCTTGACGATCAACACAGCGGAAAAATACAAAACCGTCCCGGTCGGCATCGCCATGTTTCAAGGACAATATACGATCCCATGGGGCGAAATTTCCGCGGCGACGGTCGTGGTTACGATCCCGCTTGTGATCATGGTGCTGTTGTTCCAACGCCGCATCGTATCTGGACTCACGTCCGGTTCTGTTAAGGAATAATCAAACGAAGCAGCGAGAAGGGTGCCTGCCGCAAAGGGCATCCTTTTGTGTTGACAGGACGATTTGGAAATACAAAAACCGTACATGAATCGTTCTATCCCCCGCTTGTCGTTCATATGCTAATGACAGGCGTTGGACAGAAAGGACGCAGCCTTTCGCAGCTTTTGAAGTCCAGTTAGTGCCAGTCGTCTTTTGGATTCTTTGTTCTGAAAATTTACACTATTTGGAACAATGGGCATGTCCCTGCATGGGCGGAAAGGGGGTGGGAGCAGGCGGGTTGTTCCAATCTTGCGCAAGGAGGTGAGAGGAGTGCGTTTTGACCGCCCTTTTGAAGGATATGCCGTAGGCGAGCGCCATCGTTCGCGCGGGCGGACGGTGACGGAAGCTGATATTGTGCGATTTGCCGGCGTTTCCGGCGATTTTTATCCGCTCCATCTCGACCGCGAGTACGCACGGCAGACGCGGTTTGGCGAACGGATCGCCCACGGGATGTTAACGCTGTCCGCGGCGACCGGGTTGTGGGTGATGGAGCCGGGGTGTGTGCTCGCCTTTTACGGCATCGATGCGCTCCGTTTCGTCCGTCCAGTGAAAATCGGCGATACGATTTACGTGGAATCGGAAGTGAAGAAGCTGACGGAACGGGGCGAGGAAGCCGGACTCGTGACCGTGCATCAACAAATCGTCAACCAGCATGGGGAAACGGCTGTCGATGCGATCGTGCATGTTCTCGTGGCGCGGGAAGGGGGCCGCTAGGCGGTCGGTGAACGTCCTTTCCAAACCAAAGGCTAGAAGAAAGCAGGATGGATGAGTTTTCCACAGTCGGCAGCTGGCGCAGGTGCAGTGTTGGTTTGGAAGCTGGTCAGAGGGTTATTTTGGAAGCGCTAACAAGCCGGGTGATTAGCGGCTGAGGCCGCTTCCGCTATCATTCATCCATTTTTCGATCGGTTGATTATGGCGAAAGGAGTGTTGGCAGTGGCAACAACGATGATCGATGCCGCCGAATTGAAACGG
The DNA here is from genome assembly GCF_052220245.1 of Geobacillus sp. BK01. NCBI lineage: Bacteria > Bacillati > Bacillota > Bacilli > Caryophanales > Anoxybacillaceae > Geobacillus > Geobacillus sp. BK01. The sequence goes on along the minus strand of NZ_JBQPTH010000020.1, from coordinate 18,295 downwards.
CAAAAAAGGCGGGCGGCGATTTCGAGCGTGGTCGGCACGACGATTGAGTGGTATGACTTCTTCCTTTATGGGACGATGGCTGCGCTCATTTTTCCGCAACTGTTTTTCCCGCAAAGCGATCCGTACGTGGCCCTTATGCAGTCGTTTACGACGTTTGCCTTAGGGTTTGTTGCGCGGCCGGTCGGGGCGGCCATTTTCGGCCATTTCGGCGACCGCATTGGACGGAAGGCAACATTGGTGGCCACCTTGCTGTTGATGGGGCTGGCGACGGCGTTGATCGGCTTGATGCCGACGTATGAACAAATTGGATTATGGGCGCCGGTGTTGGTAACCGTTCTTCGCCTCATTCAAGGCATCGGGGTCGGCGGGGAATGGGGCGGCGCCATATTGATTGCGATGGAATGGGAAGAAGGCAAGCGGCGCGGGTTGATGGCCTCGCTGCCGCAAATGGGTGTGCCGTTTGGACTGTTGTCGTCTTCCCTTGTCACGACGCTCATGTTGGCGGTTGGCGGCGACAGCTTTTACGCATGGGGCTGGCGCATTCCGTTTCTCGTCAGCTTTCTGCTCATTGTCATCGGGTTGTACATCCGGCTGAAAGTGTTGGAGTCGCCGCTGTTCCAAGAGGCGATCGCCAAACAAGAAACAAGCAAAATGCCGGTTGGCGAAGTGCTGGCCAAACACCCGCGGGAAATCATTTGGTCGGCGCTGGCGCGGGTGATTGAAAACGGGTCGTTCTATATTTTTGTCACGTTTATCGTCAGCTATGGGACGACGTTTTTGAAAATGGAAAAAAGCATTTTCGTCAATGCGACGATTATCGCCGCGGTGATCAATGCACTTTCCATTGTGTATTCCGGCCATTTATCCGACCGGTGGGGGCGCCGCCGCGTTTACATGACGGGCACGATTTTGCTGATGCTTTGGGCGTTCCCGTATTATTGGCTCGTCAATACGAAAAGCGTCGCCCTGATTCTTCTGGCGACGATTGTCGCCATGGTGTTCCACGGCATGCTGTATGGCCCGCAGGCGGCCATGATCGCAGAAAACTTCCCGACGCGCCTGCGCTACAGCGGCGCTTCGCTCGGCTACCAGCTGGCGGCCATCATCGCCGGCGGCCCGGCCCCGCTCATCAGCACGTGGCTGCTGCACACATACGGCAGCGCGACCGCGATTTCGTTCTACATCGTGGTCATGGGATTGATTTCGCTCGTCGGGGTTAAAATGCTTCAAGACCGTGCGCGCCAGGCGATTGATTAATCGGACTGAACTCCATGATGGGCGCCTTTGCGTTCGGGCAAAGGCGCTTCTTCCTGTCGCCTGCTAAGGATGCCCCTTACACGTTCATGCTCATGATCATGGTTTTCTGCTTGAATCCGAATGTTTCATACCGTTTCATCGCTTGATTCCCTGCATATACACGCAAACGAACCTCTGAATATCCATCCTGTTTCAGATGTTCGATGGCGGTTTCGATTAACTTCTTTGCAATTCCCTTTCCCCTGAATTCTTCCAAAACGAACAACTCGTAGATGAATCCATATATTTTCTCAGTAAGCGGGTCTTAGCTTGCCCCGATTAACATCCACCCCATGAGCTGATCGTCCTCTGTTGCGATCAAATAATAGCCCCCTTTCTGCAATAATGGTTCAATCAGTTGTTTGACTTTTTCATCTGACGGTTTTGCCTCGCCTAATGTGCCTTCGAATAATGCTTGGGGTGTGAGTGATAAAATCTTTTTGTATTCCGAATCGTTTGGTTTTCTAATTTCCATGGAGTTCTCCTCTCCCAACTATCGCACCAACATGCGCAAAAACTCTTTTTTCAACTCGACCTTCTCACTTTCAGTATACCTTATTTTGCCAAGAAGGGAAGCCGCCATCGGATTGTCATGCCGACACAGCAACTCCATCCGATCGAGTGTTTATGGAAATGGGGGAAAGATACGGTGACAACGCCTTTCACAAGAATTGCTGCGGGATCCTTCAAGTCATTCAACGGCCCATCGCATTCAGGAACGCGCGAAGGACAAGAAAAACAACGCTTGACAATCGCCCTGTCTTTCCTGTACGATGGTAATGTAATCGATTACATAACCGAGAGGATTGCACCGATGGCAAGCATAAAAGATGTAGCGAAACGGGCCAACGTATCGACAGCGACTGTATCGCGCGTATTGCGCAACGCCGGCAATGTCACCGAGGAGACGAAACGGCGCGTGCTTGAGGCAATTGAAGCGCTCAACTATCAGCCGAACGTGCTCGGCCGGTATTTGCGGCGGATGGAAACTGAGACGGTGCTCGTCGTTGTGCCCGATATTACGAACCCATTTTTCTCGAAAGTGCTGCGCGGCATTGAAGCGGTTGCCCGTGAGCACGGTTATCAAGTGCTGCTTGGCGATACGCAAAACGATGCGCAGCTTGAGGAGCAATATTTGAACGTATTGCCGCAGCGGCAAGTCGACGGGATGATTTTTTTGACCGCCCGCATCCGCAAAGAGCTGATGGAAGAGATGGCGCGCCAGTTTCCGATCGTCTTGGCGTGCGAGTATCTCGAAGGGACGGATATCCCGACCGTGTCCATTGACAACATCAGCAGCGCCCGCAAGGCGACAGAGCATTTGATCCGCCTTGGCCATCGCCGCATCGCCCACTTGTCCGGGCCGATAGACGTAATTCTCAGCCGCGACCGGCTGCGCGGTTATTATCAGGCGTTGGCGCAGCACAACATTGACGTTGACGCCGCGCTCGTGCAGGAAGGCGATTTTTCCTACGAGTCTGGATACAACTTAACGTTGAAACTGCTCGCCTTTGAGCAACCGCCGACGGCCATTTTCGCCGCCAATGATGAGATGGCGATCGGGGCGGTTAAAGCCATTCGCCACCGCGGGAGGCGCGTTCCCGATGACATAGCGGTCGTCGGGTTTGACGACATCCAAATGGCCTCGATTTTTGAACCGAGCCTCACGACGATCGCCCAGCCGATGTTTGAGATCGGCCAAAGAGCGATGGAGCTGTTGCTTCAATTGATTGAAGGAAATGACGTCGAACGTCGCCAGTTTGTATTGCCTGACCGGCTGGTGATCCGCGAGTCGTGCGGGGGGAAGCGCTAGGGGCTATGGAGGCGCTTCTTCCCGGCGGCGGGGGCAGAGGAATCTTTTTTGTTGTCTGATGTAATCGATTACATCAAGCAACGACAGAAACGTAAATCGACGCAAGGGGGAAGAATGATGGAAAACAACCGTCCGATCCGCCTCGGCTTGATCGGGGCTGGGGGAATTTCTAAAGAACATATCAAAGCGGCGCTCGCCCTGCCTGAACGCGCTGTTTTGCAGGCTATTTGCGACGTCAATGAAAAAGCCGCTGCAGAGAAAGCGAAAACGTACGGCATCCGTGACGTGTACCGCGACTACAAGGAACTGCTCGCCTCTCCGGATGTCGATGCCGTCATCATTACGGTGCCGAACTTTCTGCACGCCCAAGCGGCGGTCGACAGCTTGCGGGCCGGGAAACACGTGCTTTGCGAAAAGCCGATGGTGACGAAGGCGGAAGAGGCCGACGCCATCATCCGCGCCCGCGACGAATCGGGAAAACAGTTTATGGTGTCGTTGAACAACCGGTTCCGCCAAGCGGCGCAATGGCTTTATCAACGCATCGCAGAAGGCGCGTTCGGCGACATTTATTACGCGAAAACGGGCTGGGTGCGCCGCCGCGGCATTCCGGCGTGGGGGGCGTGGTTTTTTGACCGCGAGCGCTCCGGAGGCGGTCCGCTCATTGATTTGGGCGTCCATATGCTCGATGTGACGCTTTGGCTGCTCGGCAATCCGAATCCGGTGGCCGTGACCGGGAAAACGTACGCCAAGTTCGGCCCGCGCCGCCAAGGGGCATGGCCGGGAACGTCGTTTGCGCCGAACGCCTCCTATACGGTCGAAGATTTCGCCTCGGCGTTCATCCAGCTCGACAATGACGCCACAGTGCTGCTTGAAACAAGCTGGGCGTCGCACATTGAAGAAGAGCGGGCGTATGTCGAATTTCTCGGCACCGAAGGCGGCGTGCGCTGGGAGTGGAACATCGCCGGCAAGCGCCAGGAAGTGAAATGGTTCCGCAATGAACACGGCGTTCCGGCTGATGTCACGCTCCATTTTGACGACCAAAGCGAACGGGTGGCGCTTCTTGACCATTTCTTGACGAGCATCGCCCAGAACACGCCGCCGCTTTGCACGGCGGAACAAGGGCTGACGATCGCCAAAGTGCTGGAAGCGATTTACGAGTCGTCCGAACAAGGGCGGCAAGTCCGCATCGAATGGTAAGAAAACAGCGAGAGCATCACCCGGCCTGGCTGCCGATCCGGGGGCAGGCCGGAAGAAGGAAGCGGCAAACGTCCTACGAACATGGTACACGCGCCATTCCATTGGGCATCGTGGGACATTCTCAAAGCCGGATTCGCCCTTGACCAACACCTATGGAAGCAACGTCAAGGGCGACGGGGACAAAACAGAACCGAGGGGGATTAGCTATGACTACACCAATTCGCGTCGTTGTGTGGAACGAATTCCGCCATGAAAAGAAAAATGAAAACGTAAGAGCCATTTATCCGGAAGGGATGCATACCGTCATCGCCAACTATTTGGCTGCCGCCGGATTTGAGACGGCGACCGCCGTCTTGGACGAACCGGAGCACGGCTTGACCGATGAGGTGCTCGACCGCTGCGACGTCCTCGTCTGGTGGGGGCATATCGCCCATGATGAAGTGAAAGACGAAGTGGTGGAGCGCATCCATCGCCGCGTGCTCGAAGGGATGGGGCTTATCGTCCTTCATTCCGGCCATTTCTCGAAAATTTTCAAAAAGCTGATGGGGACGACGTGCAATTTGAAATGGCGCGAAGCGGATGAAAAAGAGCGGCTTTGGGTCGTCGCCCCGGGCCATCCGATCGTCGAAGGCATCGGGCCGTACATCGAGCTTGAACGGGAGGAAATGTATGGCGAGTTTTTCGACATCCCCGAGCCGGATGAAACGATTTTCATCAGCTGGTTTGAAGGTGGGGAAGTGTTCCGCAGCGGCTGCACGTTCACGCGTGGGAAAGGGAAAATTTTTTACTTCCGCCCCGGCCATGAAACATACCCGACGTACCATCATCCGGACGTGCTGAAAGTGATCGCCAACGCTGTCCGCTGGGCGGCGCCGGTCAACCGCGGGGAAATCGTTTTCGGCAACGTCAAGCCGCTCGAGCCGATCAAAGCGAAACAAGGGGGAGTGACGCCGTGAACCCGATCAACGTCGGCATCATCGGCACCGGCTTTTCCGCTTCTTCCCATATTGAAGCGCTCCGCCGCCTGCCGTTTGTGAACATCGTCGCCATCGCTTCAAGCAGCCAGGAAAAAGCGGAAGAGAAAGCGCGCCAATTCGGGATCCCGAAAGCGTACGGCGACTACCGCGCTTTGATTGACGACCCGGACGTTGCGGTCATCCACAACTGCACGCGCAACGTCCTTCATTTCCCAATCAACAAGGCGGTGCTCGAAGCGGGGAAACATTTGTTGTCGGAAAAGCCGCTCGCTATGAACAGCGAACAGTCGGCGGAGTTGAAAACATTGGCCGAACAAAGCCCGGGCCTCAGCGCGGTTTGCTTTAACTACCGCCATTATCCGCTTGTCGCCGAGGCGAAAGAGCGGCTCGCCCGCGATGCGAAGCGCGTCCATTTCGTGTACGGCGGCTATGTGCAAGACTGGCTTTTGTATGACACCGACTACAATTGGCGGCTCGACCCGGCGCAAAACGGCCCGTCGCGCGCCATCGCCGACATCGGTTCGCACTGGTGCGACACCGTCCAGCATGTGCTCGGCAAGAACATCGTCGAAGTGTTCGCCGACTTGCGCACCGTTCATCCGGTCCGCTACAAGCCGGCGCATGAAGGGAGCACGTTTACATCCGGGCATGCTCAAGACGCCGAGCCGGTTCAGATTGATACGGAAGACGGCGGCAGCGTGCTCGTCCATTTTGACGACGGCACTCACGGCGCGTTTACGATTTCGCAAGTGAGCGCCGGCCGCAAAAACCGCCTGTACTTTGAAATCGCGGCCGATGAGATGACGCTCGCCTGGGACCAGGAGCACCCGAACCGCCTCTGGGTTGGGCGCCGCAACGGCCCGAATGAGGAAATCGTCCGCGACCCGGCGCTTCTTTCACCGCGCGCCGCCTCCCTTGCCCATTACCCGGGCGGCCATGAAGAAGGCTGGCCGGACGGGCTGAAAAACTTGTTTTTGGATTTTTACGGCGCCATCATCCGGAAACAACGCGGCGAAGCGCTCGGGGAGCTGGCGTTTGCGACGATCGCCGACGGCCACCATACGATGAAGATCGTTGACGCCATTTTGGAAAGCCATCGCACGAAACAGTGGGTGCGGGTGGCGGAATAACCGGCGCCAGTTGGAACCCGTCGGTAAGACTAATGCGGGCAGCGCGAAACGAAAACAGCGCGGCAGAGCGGCCGCCAAAAGGGGGAGAAAGGCAAAATGAAAGTAGGCGTATTTACCGTTTTGTATCAACAGCTGCCGTTTGAGGAAATGCTGGACAAAGTCGCCGCCATGGGCATCGAGGCGGTGGAGCTTGGCACCGGCAATTACCCGGGCAGCGCCCATTGCGACCCGGACGTGTTGTTGGACCAGCCGGAAAAAATCAAAGCGTTGAAAAAAGCCGTCGCCGACCGCGGCCTCGTCATCAGCGCGTTAAGCTGCCACGGCAACCCGCTCCATCCGGACAAAACGTTCGCAAAACAGTCGCATGACACTTGGCGGAAAACGGTCAGGCTCGCCGAGCAGCTCGAAGTCCCGGTCATCAACGCCTTTTCCGGCTGCCCGGGCGACCATCCCGGCGCCAAATACCCGAACTGGGTCACGTGCTCGTGGCCGCCGGATTACTTGGAAATTTTAAAATGGCAGTGGGACGAAGTCGTCATCCCGTACTGGCGCGAGGAGGCGGCGTTCGCCAAGGAGCACGGCATCACGCAAATCGCTTTTGAAATGCATCCAGGTTTTGTCGTCTACAACCCGGAGACGCTTCTCAAACTGCGCGGCCACGTCGGCGACGCGATCGGCGCCAACTTCGACCCGAGCCACCTGCTTTGGCAAGGCATTGACCCGGTCGAAGCGATCAAACTGCTCGGCCGCGAAAAGGCGATTTTCCACGTCCATGCGAAAGACACGTACCTAGACGAAGCGAACATCCGCAAAAACGGCGTGCTCGACACGAAACATTACAGCCAAATCCTTGACCGCTCATGGGTGTTCCGCACCGTCGGCTACGGGCAAAGCGAAAAAATGTGGCGCGACATCGTCAGCGCCCTGCGCGCCGTCGGCTACGACTATGTGCTTTCGATCGAACATGAAGATATGCTCGCCTCGATTGATGAAGGGCTGTCAAAAGCCGTCGCCCTCTTGAAAAAGGTGTTGTTCAAAGAAGAACTGCCGGAGATGTGGTGGGCGTAAAAAATGGCGGCAAGGGAAAACGATCCCTTGCCGCCCGCCGTTTCAAACGTCTGCGCCAGTCAGCCAACCGTCTGTCCCCATTTGTCAATGAGCTTCATCAACATCCGGACGGAAAACGATAAGGCAAAAATGGTGACAAATGAATGCATCCATGTCCACCGGTGATACTCAATCAAATTTGTATACTTTTCATAAAGCACCTCGACAGCAGTCAAAGCGGCGGTATACAGCGCACATTGGCCGATAATGCCCGGGAGGCGCGAGCGGCGGGAAGTTTGATAGAAATATACACAGATGATCGGATACAGGAAGTATTCAAACAAAACACTCGTTTCGAAATAGCTCCCTAAAAACCGGACGGGATACTCAAGCCAATGCGTTTCTACGACTATCACCCCAAAAAACGTAGAAAAATACGCTTTCAACAGGAACACTATCACCTTTTCCTTGACTGGCGGGGTCCGCAAGGCGAAAAACAACAAGATCATCCCAACCACAAAGAGCGCCCACAAATGGATCCGGTCCATGGCTTATCGTCTCCTGTGAAGAATTTGCCTACTTTGCTAGTATGCACAGCCGAACAACGATCTTATTCCGTCCAGTTGTGTTTGCCCCAAACTAGAACGCCGCCCACCCGCTGCACCAATCGCGAAAGAGACCCCCAACGCCCGCAGAGGGGCCAACCGCCTGCTTCATACCGCCCGCGCCGTTTGACGGCCGACGCGCCCTTTCATGAACAGCAGCCGGTGCCCGTCCACCGTCAAATCAATCATCGCGCCATCGAACACGTCATCGCCCGACTTTTTTCCGTTCGCCTGCAAATACGCGACCCGGTACCACTTGCGCCCGTACTCAAAATACATGTACCGCCCGCGCCGGAAATCGATCCAAAACTTCACCCGCTCACCGTTTACGGTCTTCCACACATACCCCCACGCCCGGTCTTGGCGGATCGGCGCCATTTTCGGCCGCGCCGAATTGACCGCTTCGTAATACAGCCGATGCTCCACATCAAACAGCACCATCCATTTTCCCCCCTTTGGACAACGATACTATATGTATAGCGCCAAACGGGCAAAAATAGACATGCCTGTTCATTCAGTTCCCCCCACCATTCGCCTGGCGAGCAACCGAACGGCCAGCGTCAATAGAAACATCGTAACGAGCGAGTATTCCCACTTCCAGGCACGATATTCGATCAAATCGGTATACCGCTCAAAGACAACCTCAAGGGCCGTCAGCGCCGCCGCATACCCCGCGCATTGCGCCGCCGCGCCCGGCCAGCGCGCCCGGCGCGAGGTGGCATAAACGTACACACTGACAACCGGATAAAGAAGATATTCAAAAATGACGCTGTTATCCGTATAAGCGGCAAAAAAACGAACCGGATACTCCAGCAGCCCGGCCCCCGCCACGATCGAACCGAAAAAACTCGCCGCATACGCATTCAGCAAAAACGACACCCATACATCCCGCGCCGGCAAAAAGCGGAAACTCAACAGCAAAAGCCCCACCCCGACCGCGACAAGCAGCCAAAGAACGAAACGTTCCATATGATCCTCCACACTCGAACGATGTCGATTTTTCAAAAATCATGTCGATTTTTATTATGACACGCGGGAGGGGGGAGTATGTGAAGTGTTTAATTTATTATTTTGCGATCATTGGTGCCAGCTTTAAATAAGGAGAGAGAAGGGGGAATTGTTTCTATGAAAAGGATGTGGAATTTAGTAAAATAGTAGTATAGCTTTATAAATGGGGGAATGGATATGCCAATATATAACAAACTCGTCCGCGACCGCATCCCAGCCATTATCGAACAAGCAGGGAAAACATCCACAACTCGCATACTTGGCGATGAAGAATATCGGAAAGAACTGCAGAAAAAAGCGTTTGAAGAACTTGAAGAATACGTCCAAGCAGAAACGGACGAGGCTGCTCTTGAAGAGTTGGCGGATGTGTTGGAAATTATTCATGCTTTGGCCCAATGCCACGGCGCTTCGATCGAACAAGTTGAACAAATCCGGGCGGAAAAGGCAGAGAAACGCGGCGGCTTCCAGGAGAAAATTTTCTTGATTGAGGTCCATGATGAGTAAGGTGGAGTTAATTTCTAGGTATCTCCTCGATAAGCTGCAGGAACAGATAAGCCGCTCGTCAACCATATACATATTGACATCGTTTGCGATGAAGTCCGGGGTGCGCCTCCTAAACGGCGACCTAAAGGCGGCTGCGGAGCGGGGGGCAGATATAAAAGTTTGCGTCGGTGACTACTTGTTTGTCACTCAACCGGAAGCGCTGCGCGAACTGATTTCGATTCACCCGGATATTGAGGTGCGTTTGTATCGGAGTGAGGGAGTTTCGTTCCATCCGAAGGCGTATTTGTTCGAAGATGCAGAAGGCGGCTATTTTATTGTTGGTTCCTCCAACTTGTCCCGCTCGGCGCTCACTGACGGGGTCGAATGGAACCTTGGGCTGGATAAGAGCGTTGATGAAGGGGTATTTGCAGAAGCGATGGAGCAGTTTTTAAAGCTGTTTTACGCCCCGGAAACCGTGCCGGTCAATGTCGAAACGATCGCTGATTATGAAAAACAATGCCAAGATTACCATCAGCGCCACCCGAACTTGGCGCGTACATGGGTTGAAGCAGAGGAAATCGAGCTGATGCTCCCGGCGGAGCAGAAAGAAATAGAGGTGAGCGACGAGCCTCCCGATTTTGTCCGCGAGACAGCGGCGCCGTACGGAACAATTCAGCCCCGCTTTGCCCAGGTGGAGGCACTTCGACGTCTGGAAGCCACCTATGAAGAAGGGTACGACAAAGCGATGGTTGTCATGGCGACCGGGCTCGGAAAAACATACTTGGCCGCCTTTTTTGCCCGCCGTTTTTCACGGGTGCTGTTTATCGCCCACCGCGAAGAAATTCTCCGCCAAGCCAAGCGGTCGTTTGAGCGCGTGATGCCTGACCGGACGGGAGGGCTGTACGATGGCAATCAAAAAGAAGGAAATGCCGATATGGTGTTTGCTTCGATCTTTACATTAAGCATGAAAAAACATTTGCATGCGTTCCAACCGGATTCGTTTGACTTGATCGTTGTGGACGAATTCCACCATGCGGCGGCCTCTTCGTATGAGCGGGTTCTCCGCTATTTCCGCCCGAGATTTTTACTCGGCATTACGGCTACCCCGGACCGGAATGATAATAAAGACGTATACGCTCTTTGCGACGGCAATGTCGCGTACCGCATTGATTTTATCGAAGCGGTGCGGCGCGGTTGGTTGGCTCCCTTCCGTTATTACGGAATCTACGATGACATAGACTATTCGCAAATCAAATGGCTCGGCAACCGCTATGATGAGGAACAACTACTCCAAGCGCAGCTTCGCGAGGAGGTGGCGGAGAAAATTTTGCGAGCGTGGGAGCAGTATAAGAAAACGAGAACACTTGTCTTTTGTTCATCCGTTCGGCAAGCCGATTTTCTGTCCAAGTATTTCCAACGCCATGGCTATCGAACCGTCAGCCTTCACTCAAAACAGACGTCTATTTCGCGCAAGCAGGCCATTGCCATGTTGGAACGCCGTGAACTGGACGCCATTTTCACCGTCGATTTGTTCAATGAAGGGGTTGATATTCCTTCTGTCGATACACTTTTGTTTGTGCGGCCGACAGAATCGTTAACCGTCTTCACCCAACAAGTCGGGCGCGGGCTGCGGCTGTACGAAGGCAAGGACTATTGCGTGATTATTGATTTAATCGGAAACTATCGGAATGCGGATGTCAAATTGCGCCTGTTCGATACACAGCGGGGCGAAACGAAGAAAAAGGCGCGAGAATCCGTTGTGCCAACAGTTCCGGAAACGTGCGAACTGCATTTCGATGTTCAAGCCATCCATCTTCTCGAGGAGATGCAGAAAAAACGCCAGCCGCGCAAAGAGCGGCTGCTTGCCGATTATCGGCAGTTGAAACAGGAGCTTGGCAGACGGCCGACTTATTTGGAACTGCATCTTCATGGTCGGAGCGAGGCGGCGGAGTATAAATCAGAGTTCGGATCTTACGTTGGGTTTTTATATTGGGCAGATGAGTTGTCCGATCTAGAAAAGGACGTGTTCCGAAAATACGAATCGTGGCTTGTTGAAGTGGAACGTACGGTGATGTCAAAAAGCTATAAAATGGTTGTCCTAAAAGCCATGCTTGAACGTGGACCGTCCGGATGGCACCAACCAATTACACCGCAGGAGGCTGCCCCGTTTTTCCATCGGTACTTAACGGAAAAAGAATACCGAAAGCGCATCGATTTTTCCGACGGAGAAACGAAGCGCCTCTGGGAATATGACCAGGAAAAGGTGAGCCGGTTGATCACCCGCATGCCGATGACGAAATGGAGCGGCAGTTCGAATGGGCTGATTTCCTTTGCAAACAACGTTTTTGCGCTCCAATTTGCCATTGAGAACGAGCATGAAGAAATATTGCACAACTGGACAAAAGAGATTTGCGAGTATCGGTTGCATGTGTATTTTGAAAGGAAGGGGGGATGAGAAAACTCCTCTCTTTTTTATGGTAGTTTACGGTGATTGCGAGAAAATACTGTCGGGCATCAAATTCGAGCAAGTGGTTGTAAGCATGCGCCCGATTCCCCATAAGGATGTTGTCAGGGCGGTTCAAGTCACGAGCCGCTTCCCGTCCGTTCATGGTGCCCCTATTCATATTGGTGACCCGAAACTTATAGGGATTCATGATATTTATAAGCCTGATTTTGGGGATCCGGTCACCATCCGTGAGGGGGAGACCCCGGTATTTTGGGCCTGTGGGGTCACCCCTCAAGCGGTGGCTATGGAAGTAAAGCCGGATATGATGATTACGCATGCCCCAGGACATATGTTTATTACCGATCTGCGCGATGAGCAGCTTGGGGTTTTATAAGCCGAACTGCCTGCTCTGGTTGGTGAATATCCGAAGTAGGAAGCTGTGAGGGTGCGGCTGCACGGTGGCTTTGCAACAGCACCTGTTCACCGCACTAGCGTTGAATGCTTGGCGTATGGTTGTGCGGTGGGCCGCTCCTTTTTTTAATGTTTCAAAAAGTAAAAATTATTGATTGACTTGCCTGTCAAAACAGTCTATTCTGTTACTGTTACGACTTTCAGAAAGCAGAGGAGAGATGAGCCATGAGTGTAGTCCAGGAAACGAAAGGCTATTTCGGCGAATTCGGCGGCAGCTTCGTTCCGGATGAATTGCAGGAAGTGCTTGATTATTTGGAGGAGCAGTTTCTGAAATATAAGGATGATCCGGAATTCAATGAGGAGTTTCGAACCTACTTGCGGGAGTATGTCGGCCGCGAAAGCCCGCTCACGTTTGCGGCACGGCTGACGGAGCGGCTCGGCGGGGCGAAGATTTATTTGAAGCGCGAAGATTTGAACCATACCGGTTCGCATAAAATCAACAACGTCATCGGACAAATTTTGCTGGCGAAGCGGATGGGGGCGAAACGGGTCATCGCGGAAACCGGCGCAGGCCAGCACGGTGTGGCGACCGCTACGGCTTGTGCGATGTTTGGCATGGACTGCACCATCTATATGGGTGCAGAAGATACGAAGCGCCAGGCGCTCAACGTGTTCCGCATGGAGCTGTTAGGGGCGAAAGTCGTGCCGGTCTCGAAAGGGCAAGGGCGGTTGAAAGATGCGGTCGATGAGGCGTTGAACGACCTTGTGCAAAACTACAAAACGACGTTCTACCTGCTTGGTTCGGCGGTTGGCCCGCATCCGTATCCGTCAATGGTGAAACATTTTCAGTCGGTCATCAGCGAAGAAAGCAAGCGGCAAATGGTCGAAAAAGAAGGACGGCTTCCGGATGCGGTGGTGGCCTGCGTCGGCGGGGGAAGCAATGCCATCGGGGCGTTCGCCCACTACTTGGATGAACCGAGTGTGCGGCTCATCGGCGTTGAGCCGGAGAAAGCGGCGACGTTGACGAAGGGAGTTCCGGCGGTTCTTCACGGATTCAAATGTCTCGTGTTGCTTGATGAAAACGGCAATCCGCAACCGACATACTCGATCGCCGCTGGGCTCGATTATCCGGGCATCGGTCCGGAGCACAGCCATTTGAAAGTGTCCGGGCGGGCTGAGTATTATACGGTTACGAATGAGGAAGTGCTTGAGGCGTTCCAACTGTTGTCCAAAACGGAAGGAATCATCCCCGCTCTGGAGAGCGCCCATGCGGTGGCGTACGCGATAAAACTTGCGCCGACATTGGGCAAAGACCAGATCATTCTTGTGAATTTGTCGGGGCGCGGAGATAAAGATGTCGAGCAAGTGTTTGGCATGTTAAACTCGAAATAAGGCTAATTGTTTAGCAGAATGCATCACAGGATGCATTCTGCTTTTTTGTTAGGTTTTATCATAGTATTTTTTTATCGATAAGAATAAATAATTTGTATTTTTTTTATTTGACAAAATATATTATTCTTATTTTGAAAATACTTGGAAGAGGGGTTGCACATGGAAACCGATGTTTTAGTGGTTGGGGGAGGAAATGCGGCAATGAGCGCTGCTTTATCGGCGCGCGATCATGGAGCGAGGAGAGTGCTCGTTGTCGAGCGAGCGCCAAAGTTTTACCGCGGCGGCAACAGCAGACATACACGGGACTTTCGGGTTATGCATACGCGTCCAAGTGAATATATGATCGGCACTTATTTGGAAGATGAATTTTTGGAAGATTTAAAAAAAGTCGCAGGCGGAGAAATTAACGAAAACCTCGCCAAATTAATAGTTTGTAATTCGGAGGAGCTGCCTAGCTGGTTGTCTAGCCAAGGGATTCGATGGCAGCCAACATTATCTGGGACGCTTCATCTAGGTCGTACTAACATTTTTCAACTTGGTGGCGGTAAGGCGATGATGAATTCGTATTATCATACCGCTGAAGCAAAGGGCATTGAAATTTGGTATGAGGCCATGTTAGTGGATATGGATATTGATAGGAACGTATTTAAGTCAGCTACCATCAAAAGGAACGGTGAGTATATTACAGTAAGATCCAAAATGGTGATTGTCGCTTCCGGCGGTTTCGAGGCCAATATTGAATGGCATAGAAGATATTGGGGAGATGCGGCCGATAACTTTATTATCCGTGGAACTCCTTATAATCAAGGGAATGTGTTAGAACTTCTCCTAAATAAAGGTGTCGAAAAGGTGGGAGAGGAAGATGCTTTTCACGCCGTTGCGGTAGATGGAAGAGCGCCAAAGTTTGATGGGGGAATTGTTACACGCTTGGATAGCGTACCTTTCGGTATTGTTGTGAATAAACATGGCAAGAGATTTTATGATGAGGGAGAGGATTTTTGGCCGAAACGTTACGCCATTTGGGGAGGTTTGATTGCAAGACAGCCTGGTCAAATCGCATATTCGATTTTTGATAGTAAAGTGTTAGGAAAATTTATGCCTTCTGTGTGGAAGTCGGAAAAAGCGCAATCCATAAGAGAGTTGGCAGAAAAATTAGGATTAGACCCCAATGCCGTCGAAGCAACGGTTGCAGAATATAATGCTGCTGTACGGCCGGGAGACTTTAACCCGGCAGAATTAGATAACTGTACAACAGAGGGACTGACACCAAGGAAAAGCCACTGGGCTTTAAAGATCGATACACCGCCATATTATGCTTATCCATTAAAAGCCGGTATTACTTTTACCTATTTAGGAGTGAAGGTGAATGAACAAGCAAGAATGATGATGAAAGATGGGCGGTTAGCAGAAAATATGTTTGCTTGTGGAGAAATTGCCTCTGGAAATGTCCTTCGGCGTGGATATTTAGCAGGATTTGGGCTTACACTAGGTGCCACCCTAGGAAGAATTGCAGGGAGGGAAGCAGCGTATGCAGTTAAGTAAGGAAACTAAAAATCAAAAAATAAGAGAGCTATACGAAGATGGAAAGAGACAAATGGAGTTATGTAACGCTTGCCGCTATTGTGAAGGTTTTTGCGCTGTATGGCGGGCAATTGAATGGCGCCGTGAATTTAGTGATAATGATATGAAATATTTAGCTAATTTGTGTCATGACTGTCGTGATTGCTATTATGCCTGCCCATTTACGACTCCTCATGAATTCGGCATCAACCCACCGAAGACGTTTGCGAAAATTCGAGAGGAAACGTATGTGAAATACGCATGGCCAAGTTCATTAGCAAAATTGATGGGTGAAAAGCTAACGGGTTTTTGGATTGTATTTATTGTTTCCATTTTGGTATTTGTCGGAGGTGCTTTTGTCAAAAACGGGATTTCAGGTACCTTCGAACGCTATACAGGGGAAGGATCATTCTATGAAATTATTCCGAAAGGCGTCATGATTAGCGTGTTTACTATTTTAGGCTTATGGATGGTTGTAGGTTGGCTTATCGGTGCGATTAGATACTGGCGTGATATACGATCTTCAAAGACGGATAAAGTTGCATGGAAAGATATTATTACTGCAATAAAATACGCCATGAGTCTTCGTTATCTTGATGGTGGTGGTGCCGGTTGTACGTATCCAACAGAAAAGCCGGCGGCAAACCGTAGATGGTTGCATCATTTGGTTGGCTATGGATTTTTGCTTGACTTCGCCTCTACGACTTTAGCAGCATTTTATGATCATGTTCTACACGTTCCGGCACCGTATCCAGTGTTTCATCCAGTCGTTATTTTAGGTACCGTTGGTGGAATTATGATGATTATCGGACTTATCGGCCTACTGTATTTGAAAACTAAGACAGATAAAGAGGTTGATGATGAATTTTCTGTCAAAAAAGGCAGCACTTTTTCCGTTGCTTTGTTATTCGTTGCACTGACCGGGATGCTCGTATTAGGTTTTCGTGAAACAGTCTTAATGGGATTTTGGTTGTCTATTCATTTAGCAAGTGTTGCAACTCTATTCTTTACAGCACCTTACTCGAAATTTGCCCATTTTGTTTATCGATTTTTATCTTTAGTTAACTATGCCCAAGAGGAGCGAGTGGAAAGGGAAACAAGAGTGGTTCAAAAGGCCAAACAACCATTGGTCGTACAAAAAGGGATAAAAATAAATAATTAACGTGAAATATACTTGTATTTCCAGTAAAGTTGAGGAATAAATGTGTTCTTCACTACGGTAAAAAAGTATTCAGTAATGGGAGCAAAACTGTACCTTTATTATGCAATATATTCCAATAAATGTAACATATATTACAAGCGTATACTCTTGATATGGGCATATGTCTATGGGGAGGGAGTTCGCTCTTGGCTGGGCAATCATTAGTCAGAATACCGTGTGTTTATATGAGGGGAGGCACTAGCAAGGGGTTAATCATTGACGAGAAACATTTGCCAAAGGATACGGAAACGCGTGACAAAGTCATTTTAAAGATTTATGGTAGTCCTAATCCATTACAAATAGATGGTATTGGTGGAGGATCACCTACAACGAGTAAATTAGCGCTAATTCGAAAATCTGAACAGGAAAACGTTGATATTATCTATACATTTGGACAGGTAAGTGTGACTAAAGAAGTAATTGATTATACACCTACATGCGGAAATATGGCAGCAGCAGTTGGGCTATATGCAGTTGAGGAGGGGTTTTGTAAAATTACAGAACCTTATACCGTTGTCAGAATCTTCAATACTAACACAAATAAAATTATAGAAGTAGAAGTCCCAGTTAAAAATGGAGAGATTGTCTACGAGGGAGACTTCTCAATTTCTGGGGTGTTAGGGGTTGCATCTAAGATTAGTGTAAATTTTTTAGACTCTGGGGGAGCCATCACTGGGAAAGTGTTACCGACAGGTGATGTGAAAGATAAGATCAGGCTTTCTTCGGGCAAGGAGATCGAAGTGTCTGTAGTCGATTCTGCTAATACCCTTATTTTTGTAAAAGCAGATCAAATGGGTATTGAAGGTACAGAAGTGGGTAAAGATTTCAATAAAAAGGATCTTCTCGATGTTCTAGAAGAAATCCGTGTGAAGATTGGAAAACAAATAGGTTTAATCGATCCGGACGATAATCCAAGTCCGTTTACTCATGCGTTGCCTAAGATATGTGTCATCGCCAAACGCAAGAGCTATGTATCGAGTGAAAAACAAATCATCTCTGCCAACGATATTCATATTATTGGGCGGTATATTGCTATGGGGACATTGCATCCGGCTTTTGCTGTTAGCGGAGCTATTGCGTTAGCTACAGCTAGCCAAATACCAGGGACGGTTGTACACGATATTCTCTCTGGTCATAAAGGACCAGTTAAGATTGGCCATCCGACAGGTATTATAGAGGTTGAGGCAATTGTTATAGGAGAGAATGGGGAGTATCGGGTGAAACGTGCGGCCATTGGACGCACTGCCAGAAGGATTATGGAAGGCTACTCTGTTGTACCGATAGCTTTATTTAATGGAGAAGCCTAACATTACAATAATTGATTCATTGTTTTTTGAGAAAAATTATCTCTTAGGATAGTACGGCGGGCAATAGGGAGGATTTCCCTCCGGCGCTTGCTGTCTTTTTTTCTGTGAAAATAATGAATCCATGAGCGGTTATTTTCATGCTTGGGTGGCGAGTAAAAGCTTACTCATGGATGTTTTCTGTGAAAATAATGAATCCATGAGCGGTTATTTTCATGCTTGGGTGGCGAGTAAAAGCTTACTCATGGATGTTTTCTGTGAAAATAATGAATCCATGAGCGGTTATTTTCATGCTTGGGTGTAAATTATCATTTTATTTCAGCACAAAACGCCCATTTTTTGCACATTCTTTCAGAAAGCCCTCTCCCCTTTTCTGAAGGAATGTGCTAAATTTTTTGTGAATTGTTTCGGACAAAGATTTCCAT